>NZ_JAFRFW010000176.1:0-8740 GCF_017434145.1 Saccharopolyspora sp.
CACCAGGTCCAGCACCTCCCGCAGATGCCGCGGCAGGTCCCGCACCCGCGCGAGCACCTGCTCGAACTCCATTCCCGCCAGCACCCGGTCCTCCACGTCCGGGCCTGCCTGCGGCACCTGAGCCGCCGCGTCCAGCTCCGCCGTGCTCAGCGCGGCGCGGCGCAGCCGGTTGTGCGCTTGCCTGCGGGCCACGCCGAGCAGCCAGGCGCGGGGCGCGCTGTCACCCCGGAAGGCTGCCGCGGACTGCCATACCGCCAGCCAGGCTTCTTGCAAGATCTCCTCGGCTTCGGCCCGGTTCGTGGTCAGCCGCCCGATCAAGCGCAGCATGGAACCCGCGTGCTCGCGGTAGAGCAGGCCCAGCGCCTCCTCGTCGCCTTCGGCGACGCGCGCCAGCAGCCCGGCCGAGTGCGTGCCTGCCTCAGTCACCTTGTTTCCCATCGCCTCCGGTCTCGAGCGACCAGAATCCCTCAGTGAAGGTACGTAGCACCGGCATTCGCGAAGGTTCACGGCGACATCCACCGTTTTCGAACTTCCGGGCGGCGGACGGCGGCCGCAGATCCGCCACGGGCACTGCCAGTTCTGCCATTCCGGCCCGGATCGGTTGCCGCGGCGAGATCCGGTTGCTGATCTGAACGGGCTGCACGCAACCGGGTCTGGGGCCGGCACCGGCCGGGAGTGCAGCCGAATCCGATCAAGGTGCCCGCCGGGCACCACCGATCCATCACGGAGGTAACCATGTCCGCTGCTACGGACCAGGCCGTCGCCGAGGCCGAGGTCGACCTGTTCGACCTCGACCTGGAGGTCGGCTTCGAGGCCACCATGGCCAACCCCGCCGTCACCAGCGTTTCGTACTGCACCCCCGGGTGCACCAGCGAGGGCGGCGGCTCGAACTGCAGCCACTGCTGCTGATTCCGGATGCCGCCGGGGCGAGTTCCGCCCGCCCCGGCGGTTCCGCCCGCGAGTCGAGGAGTCCGGGATGGACGATCCAGCGCACGCCCAGCCGCTTCGGGAAGACCTGTTCGCCGCTTGGGATTTCTACCTGCTCCGCGCCCCGCTCGGTGCCACCCGGCCGCAGCTGACCGGTGCGGAAACCGACGCCGGTGCCCAGGCCGCGTGTTCGCGGCTGCTGCGGCGAGCGGTCCAGGACGAGCACCTGATGGAAGCGCTGGCGCTGGCCAGTCCCAGCCTGCGCGGACTGCTGCTCCGAGTGGCCGCGGGCGACGGCGGTGCGGTCCTACCGGCTCAGCTGCGGCGGGCCGCGTTCGCGGTGCTGCGCTACGACCTGCGGATGCGCACCCGGCCGACGCCGTTCGGCTTGTTCGCGGGTGTGGCTTGCGGCGATTTCGAGTCGGACGTCGATGCCGGGCGGTTGCCCCGGACACCGGCGCGCGGCAGCCAGCGCACCCGCACCCAGGTCGACATGCAGTGGTTGCTCGGGGTCGTGCAGGAGCTGGAGACCCGTGCCGTCGAGATGCCCGCGCTGCGCGTGCACGCGCATCCGGCGCTCGTGGTGCGCGGCGATCGGGTGGTGCTGGACTGCGCATCGACCTTCGGGGCGGTTCCCGGGCGTAACAGCCGTGCCCGGGTGTCGGTGCGGCACAGCGCACCGGTGCGCCGTGCGTTGGAGCTCGGGACCGAGCCCGTTCGGCTCGGGCAGCTGACCGAACGGCTGGTGGCGGAGTTCGGCGAGCGTGCCCGCGAGCGCGTGCGCGGGCTGCTGAGTTCGCTGATCGCGGAGGAAGTGCTGCTGACCGAGCTGCGCCCGGCGTTGGACGGCTCGGACCCGCTGACCCGGCTGTGCGAAGTGCTGGACGCCGCGAACGCCGCTCCGGTGGCGCAGCGACACCTGGAACTGCGCGAACTCGCCGATCGCATCGCCGCCTACGACCGCATCCCGGCCGGGTCCGGGGCGGCCGCGCTCGCGGACACCGTCGCCGATGCGCAGCGCATCCACCAGCACCCCACGCCGCTGCACGTGGACGCCCGGCTCGCCGGGAGCACCGCCCTGCCCGCAGCGGTCGCCGCGGAGGTGGCCGGTGCCGCCGAGCTGATGTGGCGGACCTCCACCCCGAAGATCGGTTTGCACGCGTTGCGCGACTACCACGCGCAGTTCTTGGAGCGCTACGGCACGGATCGGCTGGTTCCGCTGCTGGACCTGCTGGACGGCAACGTCGGCCTCGGGCCCCCCGCCGGCTATTCCTGGCCGAACAGCGATGTCCCGGATGCGCGGACCGAGGCCGAACCCGACCGGGACCGGGACCGCCTCCTGCACCGCCTGCTCGCGGACGCGCTGCGCAGCGGCGACCGCGAGGTGGTCGTGGACGCCTCGACGATGCGCGCGCTGTGCCGGGGTGCGGCCGAGCCCGCGCAGGTTCCGAATTCGTGCGAGGTGACCGTGCAGGTCGCGGCCCCTTCCGCGGAGCGGTTGCTGGACGGCGAATTCCTGGTGTCGCTGTCGCCGAGCCCCGGCTCGCACCACGCGGGCTCGACCTTCATGCGCTTCGCCGGTGCCCTCGACGCGGACCACGAGCGGCGGTTGCACGAGGAGTCCTCGGCGTTGCCGACGCACGTGGCCGGAGCGCTGCGCGCGGACCTGGCTTTCCTGCCCCGTTCCGGGAAAGCGGCGAACTTGGCGCACACCGCGCCCGACACCGGGCACCGGATCGGCGTCGGCGTGTTCGACTCGCCGAGTGCCGCGGAGATCCGGCTCGGCGACATCGGTGTCGGCGCGACGCTGGAACGGCTGTGCGCGGTGCACCTGCCGACCGGACGGGAGCTGACCCCGGTGCTGGCGAACATGGTCAGCGCCCCGGCGCAGGCTCCGAACGCCGCCCGGCTGCTGTGGGAGATCGGCCTGGAAGGCCAGCGGTTGTGGGAACCGTGGAAGTGGGGCCGGTTGGCCGATTCACCGTTCGTGCCGCGGATCCGCTTCGGCCGATTCGTGCTGGCCCCCGCCGTGTGGCGGCTCGACGACGTGCGCGAAGCGGCTGCCGGGCGCGACCCCGCGGAGGCGGTGGCGCGGTGGCGCGCGCGCTACGACGTGCCGCGCCACGTGCTGATCGTGAGCAACGACCAACGCCTGGGCTTGGACCTGGACGACCCGTGGCACGTCGAGCTGCTCCTGGAAGAGGTGCGCAAGGACCCGGACCTGGTCGTGCACGAGGTGGCCGGTGAGCACGAGGGCTGGCTGCACGGCGAACTCGCCGGGCACATCGGCGAAGTGGTGGTGCCGCTGCGGCGACGCGACCCGGAGCCCCGCCGCGCGGCCACTCCCGCCTACCGGGAGCCGCGCGAGCGCGCGCACGGTCCGGGCGGCGAATGGCTCTACCTGAAGCTCTACGGCACCGCGCGGGGACAGGACGACCTGCTGCGCAACCGGTTCGGCGCGCTCGTCGACACGGCCCGCGAACTCGGCGCGGACCGGTGGTTCTTCCTGCGCTACACCGATCCGGACGGGCACCACCTGCGGCTGCGGTTGCACGGTGAACCGCACCGGTTGTGGTCCGATGTCGTACCCGAGCTCGGTCGCACGTTGCTGGACTGGCAGCAGGAGGGCCTGCTGCGCACGCACCGGATCGACCAGTACGACCCGGAGTACGAGCGCTACGGCGGAATCCGGTTGGCGCCCGCCGTCGAGCGGCTGTTCCAGGCCGACAGCGCGGCCGCGATCGAACTGCTGAGCCTGGCGGCGGACCCGGAATGCCCCTACGACCTGGACACCCTCGCCGCGATCTCGGTCGCCGCACTGGCCGAGGCGTTCGGCCCGCCCGGGACCGACCCGGGCGCCGCGGCGGCGGAGTTCTGGCTCGGCCGCACCGGAACCCGCCGCGACCTGCCGAAGCGGTATCGCCGCTCACCCGCGTACTGGGCGGGCCTGGTCGATCCGGCAGGCGGTAGCACCGGGCTGGCGGCAGCGGTGTTCGGCGCCAAAGTGCTCGGCCACCTGCGGGGGCGCGACGAGCTGGTCACATCGGTGCGCGCGGAAATGGACCGGCAGCGGGTCGACGGCGACTGCCGGATCGGGGAAGGACGTTTCCTCGGCAGCCTCCTGCACATGCACTGCAACCGGTTGTTCGGCGGGGACAGCGAGCGCGAGCGGGAGGTGATCGCGCTGGCCAGAGGAGCGGTGCAGGACAACGCGAACCGAAGGAGGTTCACCGGATGAACGTCCGGACGGAGTCGGCCGCACCGATCGCGGCGGCGGACCGGGACCGAGTGGACGAGGCCGTGGCGGTGGTCGCGGACAAGCTCGCGGATCCGGACCGGGTAGCGGCGGTCGCCGGCCGCGACGACAACCGGGATCCGATCTACGGGAACGTGATGTGGGCGCCGGTCACGTTGTCCAACGGCTGGCCGGGAGTGGCCGCGTTCTACGGCGAACTGGCACGGCAGGACACCCGGTGGCGCGCGACCGCGCACGAGCACCTGTCCCGTGCGGCGGAGGCGTTGCCGAGCACGCCGCACCGCGGGCTGTTCGCCGGCCCGGCGGCGTTGCTGGCGGCCGCGCAGGCCGCGGCGGCGGGCAGCGGTCATTACGCCCGGATGCGGGCGAAACTGGCCGGCCGGTTGGCCGAGCTGGTGCTCGCGCAGGTCGATCACCTGCGGGCCCAGCAGGGCGCCGGGGTGGATTGGTCCGGGTACGACCTGATCAACGGGGTTTCCGGTTCGGTCCGGGTGTTGCTGGAATCCGCGCGCGATCCGGCCGAGTCCGGTTCGCGGGTGCGCGAAGCCCTCGATGCCGGGCTGCGGCACCTGGTCCGCTGCACCGAACCGATCCATGTCCGGGGACACGAGGTACCGGGGTGGTGGGTGCCGCCGGAGGCGCAACCGACCGACCGCGATCGTGCCGACTACCCGGAGGGCGACTTCAACCTCGGGTTGGCGCACGGTGCGCCCGGCCCGCTCGCGGTGCTGTCCCGGGCGGCGTCGTACGGCTACGAGGTGCCGGGGCACCGCGCTGCGATCACCCGCACGGTCGAATGGCTGCTGCACTGGAAGCTGACCGATGACGCAGGTCCGTACTGGCCGTGCCGGATCGGACTGGCCCAGCAGATCGCGGGCCCGAGCGAGCTGACCCGCCCGATCACCCGCACCGCCTGGTGCTACGGGGCACCGGGCGTCGCGATCGGGTTGCACGCGGCCGGTACCGCGCTGGACCGGCCCGAGTGGACGGCCGAAGCGGTCTCCGCGTTGCAGGCGGCACTGCGGCGGGACGAGGCGGAGTGGGCCGTCGACGGCCCGACGATCTGCCACGGATACGCGGGCCTGTTGGCGATCTGCACCCGCATCGGGGTGGATACCGGTTCCGCCGAGCTGCTCGCCGGTACGGCCCGGTTGGTGCGCTCGGTGCTGGAACTGGGCGATGATCGGGCGGAATTCCACTTCCCGCACCTGATGCGCTACCCGGGCGGGCAACGCAGCGACGGACGCGTGCACAAGGCCGTGGACGTGGCCGGATTGCTCGAAGGGGCCGCCGGTGTGGCCGCCGCGCTGCACGCCGCAGCGCATCCGGACGACGACGAAGGGGGTGCACCGGTATGGCAGTGGTGCCTCGGACTGCGGTGATGGACCGGACCGGTGCGGACGCCGGCCCGGTGGCCGCGCTGGAAATCGACCGGCTGGTGGTGCGCTACCCGTCGGTGCTCGCGGTGGACGAGTTCAGCTACTCGTCCCCGGCCGGGCAGGTCACCGCGCTGCTGGGCCCCAACGGGGCAGGCAAGTCCAGCGTGCTGGGAGCCGTCAGCACGGCGGTGCCTTGCGAGTCGGGGACGATCCGGATCTTCGGACGGGACATCCGGCACGACGCCGTCGCCGCCCGCGCCCAGCTCGGTCTGGTCTTCCAGGAGCGCACGCTGGACAAGGACCTGTCGGTGTACCGCAACCTCTGGTTCCACGCCCGGCTGTTCGGGATGCGGAGCAAGGAGTCCCGGCAACGGATCGACGCGGTGCTGGACAGGTTCGGGCTCGCCGATCGGCGTTCGGACGCCGTCCGGAACCTCTCCGGGGGGTTGGCGCGCCGCGTGGAGGTCGCGCGGTCGTTGCTGCACGGCCCGGGATTGCTGGTGCTGGACGAGCCGACCACCGGCCTGGACCCGGAGGCGCGCGCGAAGGTGTGGGACGACCTGCGGCGGATGCGCGACGAACTGGGCGTGAGCATCCTGTTCTCCACGCATTACATGGACGAGGCCGAAGTCGCCGACGAGATCGTCATCATCAGCGACGGGCGGCTCGTCCGCCGGGGTTCCGCCGATCAGCTCAAGCTCGGTCTGGCCAGGTCGAGCGTTTTGCTGCGCACCCAGGACGATGCGGTGGCTAGCGCGAACCTGGTGGCCGCGGGCTGGCGGGTCTCGTCGGATTCCGGTGCTCTCCGGGTCGATTGCGCGGAACCCGAGAAATCGATCGCCGAGATCGTCGGGTGCGCCGGAACCGGCGTCGTGGAAGTGCGCGCCGTGCACCCGACGATGGACGACGTCTACCTGTCCGCCACCCGCAGCGGCGGTGCAGGCCCGGGAGGTGGCGATGACGAACTTGCTTGAGCGTCCGAGCGGCAGCAGCGGGCTGGGCGAGCGCGCCGCGGTGGGCGCGTTCCGGTCGATCGGCGTGATCGCGCAGCGGGATCTGATCCGGCAGCTGCGCAATCCGGGAATGCTGGCGACGCAGGCGATGCAGATGGTCTTCGTCGTGGTCGTGTTCGGCGTCGGCTTCAACAGCATGATCGCTCCGGACGGGGGATTGCCGTTCAGCGCTTACGTCTTCCCCGGGGTGATAGCCATCCAGATCGTCACCGTCGCGATCAACTCGGGACTCGGCTACGCGTGGGATCGGGAGTTCGGGGTACTGCGCGAGATGCAGGTCGCACCGACCCCGAAGGTGTGCCTGCCCGCGGGCAAGATGGTCGCGACGGGGATCATCGTGTGCGTGCAGAGCGCGATCATGCTGCTGCTGTCGCCGTTGTTGTCGGTTCCGCTGACGCTGCGCGGATTCCTCGGTGCGACGCTGGCTTACACGGTGGCCGGCATGGTGTTCTCCGCGATCGGGTTGTTCCTGGCGACCGCGATCCGCCGGGTGCAGACGCTGCAATCGAGCGTGGCGCTGCTGATGTTCCCGATGCTGTTCCTGTCCGGCGCGGTGTTCCGGCCGGATCAGCTGCCCAGCTGGCTGACCGCGGTCGTCGGGGTGAACCCGATGAGCTACGCGGTGGACCTGGTCCGGCACGTGCTGCTCAACGCCGCCGGCGAGCAGGTGCCGGGTGGCGGGCAGGCGAATCCGCTTTTCGACCTGGTGCTGCTGCTGGCGTTCGGCGCGGTGGCCGGTGTCGCGGTCCGGCTGCGCGTGGGCAGGTGAGCGGGCGGTGACCGGCTCCGCAGAGCGAGTGGCCGAGCACGGTCTGCGCTGGCTGGAGAACAATCTGGAGTGGTTCGAGCCCGCGCGCTGGGAACGATTCCTGCCACCCCGCAGGTTCCGCGCCGCCCCGCTGCTGGAGCTGTTGATCCTGGTTCGCCTGTTGCGCGGCGGCCCGCACGCCGAACGGGCGGAACGGATCGGCACGGCCGCGCACCGGGCGGCCGAGGTCGTCTGCGCGGAAACCGGATTTCACGACGAGTTGAGCCGGGGCGGACCGGCCTTCGCCTACCACGCGCATCTCGTCGCCCTGCTCACCGATGCAGGACGCGCTCCCGCCCGCGCGCGTTCGCTGGTCCAAGCCGTGCTGGACACCGGGACCGGTGAGCTGTTCGCCGCCGACCGGCCCGCGCTGAACCGCCTCGAACTGCGCTACGTCCTCGACCTCGGCGGCTTCGACCGCAGCGGGTACCGGACGGATCAGTCGCATCGGAACAGCGTGCTCACCACCCGGCAAGGGCCGTTGTCCTTCGCCGACGACGAGGTGTACGCGCTGACTCACGTGCTGTTCTACCTGTCCGATTTCGGCTCCCGGCCGGTGTCCGGATCGGACCTGGCGGATCGGGAGAAGGCGGGCCGCACGGTGTCGGTGCTGCTCGGCGCGTGCTTGGCGCGCGACGACCTGGATCTGGCGGGGGAGCTGCTGCTGTGCGCGGACATCCTCGGCGTGCACTGCCGCGGACTCGTCGAGCACGGGTGGCAGCGGATCGCCTCGGCGCAGCGAGCGGACGGCGCGGTGCCGAGCCCGCTGCACGACTCCGCTGTGTTGTCCAAAGTAGACGGTGATAAGCGGGCGGCGTACCTGTTCGGCACCTGCTTCCACACCACCATGGTGGCCGTCATGGCCGCCTCCGGGAGGGCGTCCCGTGGCTGATCACCGTGCTCGGTTGCTCGATCGGCTGAGCGCGCTGCGCGCGTCGCTGCACTCCGCCGAGGGGCGAGAACCGGCGCTGGGCAGGCGGTTGGCCGACGTGGCGCTGCGCCGTTGTCCGCAGGACCCCGAGCAGGTCCTGCCGGTCCCGGCGAACGGTGCCGTCGAACTCGACTGGTCCTCGATGCTGCACACCGGTGACGAGTACTTCGCGGACCAGGTGACCGGAATCGCGCTGAGCTCCGAACTCGCCGGCGAGCTGCGGGAACGGGTCGTGCTCGCGCTGGAAGCCCGGTTGGTGAACGCGGCCCGTGCGCAGGACTCGCACTCGCTGGCGGTGCTGCTGCGGGCGGCGCTGGTGGCCGGGGCGGGCGAGACCGCAACGATCCGGCAAGGCCTCGGCTTGCTGGTCACCGCACCGCCGCCCGCCGCCACCGAGGCGGATGGGGCGGCGGCGACGGTGCAGCA
>NZ_JAFRFW010000177.1:0-4602 GCF_017434145.1 Saccharopolyspora sp.
CGCGCTGCGCCCACTCCTTCGACCAGGCGCGTTCGCCCAAGTCGTAGAGCGGGTCGCACTGGCTGGCCGAGTGGTGGTCGAGCACGTACCGCCCGGTGAGCCGGTGCACCAGGTAGGAGCTGCACATCAGCAGCTTCTCGGTGCGCGCGTAGACCTCCGGCTCGTTCTTGGCCAGCCACCGGATCTTCGGCCCCACGGCCTGGCTGGTCAGCGCGGACCCGCCCCGGCGCAGGATCTCGTCGGCCCCGAACTCCTCGGTGAGTTCGGCGATCTCGGCGGTCGCCCGGGTGTCCACGCCGTAGAGGATCGCTTGGCGCAGCGGATTCCCGTCCCCGTCGGCGGGCAGCAGCACCGGCCCGATCCCGCTGACGCCGAGCCCTTCGATGCTGCGGCCTTCCGCGGCGGGCACCAGCTCGCCGATGATCGCCCGGAAATCGGCCCACCACACCGATTCCGCGTCGTGCTCGACCCAGCCGGGATGCGGGTAGGAGGTCTCGTGCGGCCTGGTCGCCCGGGCCAGGATCCGCCCGTCGGTGCTGACCAGCACCCCTTTGGAACTCGAGGTCCCGATGTCGATGCCGATCAGCACGCCCTCAGCCATGGCCAGTTCCTCCCGCTCGTCCCGGTCGTCCACGCAAATCGTAGGGATCGCCGCGCGCCGAATTCCTCAGAGCCTGGCGAGAAGGCCGCTGAGGTACCGCTACCCGAACGCCTACGCAAAACAAGCGCAAAAACAGGCCCTAGCCGCGGGTCCACTCGTCGAGGCGCACCCCGAGCTGCTCGGCCACGGCCCGCATCTCGGCGCGGTAGTCGCCGGGCACCGCGTGGATGTGGTTGGCGCCGAAGTTGGACAGGAACACTTCGCCCGGGGTGTCCAGCCGCGCGAAGGCGTGCGGCCATTCCGGCGTGGACTGGTCGACGAGCTGCTGGTTGGTCGCCGCGTCGTAGTTCTCGAACTCGCCGAGCATCAGCTGCAGCCGGTACTCACCGGATTCGCGGGTGAGCCTGCCCAGCGTCATCTGCCCGGGCGCGGCGATGTGCTGCACGGACGCCCCACCGGCGGGGAAGAAGAACACCTCCGGGTAGAAGTTGACCTTCGAGAGGTTCTCCGCCGGGTCGTCGCTGCGCCCGGCGAACCAGGTGGCGTGCTGCCCGGAGTTGCACAGGTCCCAGATGTCCCGGTCGCCGTGGTAGTGCCGCACGTCGGCGAACAGCACCGGAGTCCGCGCGACCTGCTTGAACAGCTGCATCGTCAGCGCGCCGTCCATGTCGGCCTCGGTCGCGCACACGTGCGTGTCCTTCGGCCCGTTCCAGTCGTACGGGTCGTTGAGGAACGCTTCGGTGACGTCCATCGTCGCGAAGTTCTCGGTCAGCTCGGGCTGCGCCTTGATCCCGGAGAAGTCGAGGTTGCGCTCGGCGATGATGTCCCGCACCGCCTGGTAGGACCGGATCTGGCGCTCCAGCAGCTCGGGGGTGAGCTTCTTGCCGTCGTAGTGCACCCCCGCCGCGTACTGCTCGATCCACTCGCGGCCCTTGCGGGCTTCGTTGGCGTCGGCCTTGTCCGCGCGCAGCACGAGTTCGTACTGGTCGATCTCCTCGACGTCGATGCCGAACTGCCGGGCCCACTGGTCGGTGTTGGCGACAGCGGTGTTCATGCCCATCGGCCGCCCGCCGAACCGGCCGAACGTGGACCCGTGCAGCGCTTTCACCGCGGCGGCCGCGGTGGCTTGGACCCCGATGGTCTCGGCGAGCGATGCGTCGTCCGGCGCGCCCCACGCGCGTGTGTGCTTGCGCCCGATCTGGTCCAGCGCGCCGCCTGCGGCCAGCATCCCCACCAGGCCGGGCTCGGTCGGGTCGGTGCTGGCGACCAGCACCAGCGGGCTCCGCGTCGCGTCCGCTGCCAGCATCGTGAAGTGCGGGAACGCCCAGACGGTGTAGTAGAAGACGGTGACGTCGACGTCGGCGGCGGCGACTTCCCGGGCCACCGAGCTCGCCTGCACGTTGGTGGCGACCAGCGAGCGCCCGGCGACGACCTCGTGCCCGGCGGACTGCAGGGAACGCACCAGTGCGTCCTGCTTGGTCTGGATGAACTCCGCGTTGCGCGCGTGCACGTGATCACGGCCGTCGGAAATGCCGACAACACCGATGCGGGCCACGGTCCCTCCCGAGATGTTCCGGCCAGGGCGGGCTGGGCATCGATCCGGACGCGACTACCCGGAGTTTCGTGCACCGTTGACCGACCGGGCTATGAGCAATCGTTTTCTCGGAAGTTATTCTGAGGTCAGCAGGGCTGTCAAGGAATCCACGCCGCGACCGCGCGGCCAGGTTGAAAGCAGGAGGTCCGGTGGCGACGATCAGCGACGTGGCGGCGAGGGCCGGTGTCTCCACGGCCACGGTCTCCCGCGCGCTCAACGGCAAGAGCACGGTCGACCCGGAGCTCGCGGCGCGGGTGAGCGCGGCGGCCGACGAACTCGGATACCGCCCGAACGGCCCGGCCCGCAACCTGCGCAAGCAGGAGACCGCGGTGCTGGCACTGATCATCTCCGACGTGGAGAACCCGTTCTTCACCGCGATCTCGCGCGGCGTGGAGGACATCGCGCACGCGGCGGGCTACTCGGTGGTCCTGTGCAACTCCGACGACGATCCGGCCAAGGAGCGCGAATACATCAACGTGGCGTTGCAGGAGCGGGTCGCTGGCGTGCTGCTGTCCCCGACGGGGCGCGGCGACAGCGCGTCGCTGCTCAACAGCCATCAGACTCCGTCGGTGGCGCTGGACCGGCCACTGCCCGACGGGGGCGGCGACACGGTGCTCGTCGACTCCCGCAAAGCCGCGGAGAGCGCGACGCTGCACCTGGCCGGGCAGGGCTACAAGCGCCTCGGCTGCCTCACCGGGCCGTACGGGGTGCCCACTGCGGACGACCGGCTGTCGGGTTTCGAGGACGGCTTGCGGACGGCGCGGCTGACCGGTGGACCGGAGTGGGTGCGCCGCTCGGAGTTCCGCGCGCAGGGCGCCGCGCGCGCCGCCCGCGAGCTGCTGGTGCAGGACGAGCGCCCGGACGGGCTGCTGGTGGCGAACAACGCGATGGCGGTCGGGGTGCTGCGGACCCTCGCCGAGCTGGAGCTGCGGCCCGGCAAGGACGTCGGGGTGATCGCGTTCGACGACGCGCCGTGGACGACGCTGCTGGATCCGCCGCTGACGGTGGTCGCGCAGCCCGCTTACGACATGGGCGCCATCGGGGCGCAGCTGCTGCTCAGCCGCATCGGCGGCGACCACATCGAGGCGACGACCAAGACCCTGTCGGCTCGTCTGGTCACGCGCGGCAGCACGCAGCAGGAGCCATGAGGACCTGATCTCGCAGAACCCGGACCGCCCACGTCGAAAAGGCGCCGCAGGAGCACTACTGCACCGCCGGACGTGCGGCGCCGGGGCGACCGGCCCGATCACCCCCGCTACCGTGCCGCCTCAGCGCGGCGCCGCGGTGACGGTCTTGCTCAGCCCGTCGATGCTCGCCGAGAGTTTGCGCTGGTCGGCGGGTGCGACGGTGAACCATTCCTGACCGTCGCCGGACTCCTTCTTCTGCGTCAGGTAGCAGCCGTCGGCGGAAGTGAAGAACGACAGCGAATTCGGCGCGCGATGCGTGCGGCCCACGCGGTGGTCGTGCGCGCGGACCGTGAACACGCCGTCGAGCTCCCGCTCCGCGGTGAGCACTGTGGACAGCACGCGCGCGTCCGCGCTGCGGACGCCGGATGCGTTCAGCGCGGAGAGCAAGCTCGCCGACGGGTTCGCGCGCATCCGCTTCGAGACGTTGTCCAGCAGGCGCGTCGGCACGCTGGCACTGCCGCTCTTGCCCGCGCTGGGCTTGCCGATCAGCTCGACCGCGTTGCCGGTCGGGCCGCCGAATTCGTGCAGGCTCAGCACGATGTCCCGCAGGTCGTCGTTGTCTTCCCCGTCTTCCTGGTAGGCGCGCACGGTCGCGCGGCCGTGTTCGACGTGCACGGCGTTGAACGATGTTCCCCGCGCGGCGCGCACCGCGAGTCCGACCGCGAACGGCGGCCGGGCCAGCAGGTTCCACGCCTGTTCCAGGAACGGGTGCAGCTCGTCGCGATCCAGGTAGCCGCGCTCGACGAGGTCTTGTCTGCCGAGTTCGGAAGCCCGGGAGCGATCCGCATCGCTGGGTTCGCCGGCCAGCCGCCCGACGCGCAGCAGCGGGTGCAGGTGGCTGTCGAACCGCTCGCACAAGTAGGCGGCGGCGAGCGGTCCGATCGACATCCGGCCGGTGCTCAATCCTGGTTCCCCCAGTCACCGAACACCGGCGGGGCGACTGCGCGCATGTCGTTGGTGAACACGTCTTCGTCCTCGACGAGCCAGGTGGGGCGGTCGTGCTGCTGCTCGTCGTCCTGCTGGCCGCGCTGAGCACCACCCATGCCGCCGGGCGCGCCCGCGCCATCGCGAGCACCGGCCGCTGCGCCCTGCGCACCCGCGCCGCCAGCGGCGGGCGAACCGCCGACGCCTCCGACACCGGAGCGTCCACCAGCGCCGACGCCACCACCGGCACCGCCGCCCGCACGAGCGCCCGCGCCGCCACCGGCACCACCACGAGC
>NZ_JAFRFW010000178.1:0-5061 GCF_017434145.1 Saccharopolyspora sp.
AATCCCGCGAACATGGCCGCGTTCCGCGCCTCGCTCGCCGAACACGAGCGCACGCACGCGCTCGCGGCGCTGCGCAACATCCCGGTGGTAGTGCTGGCGGGCCTGGCCGACCGGCTCTGCCCGCTGCCGCACGCCCGGCGGATCGCCGAGGCATTGCCGGACGCGGAGCTGCTGCTCTACGCCGGTGCGGGCCACATGCTGCCGCTGGAGCGCACCGACGAGGTCGCCGACCGGATCACCGAGCTCCTCGACACCGCCGCCCGCTCCTGAGCAGAGGACACACCGCGAAGCCGCGATCGAACCGTCAGCCCGTCGTACCGCCCCGGCGGTCCGTTCACTCGGAGCTTTTCGTGCGCACGACGCGCCTGAGAGAGTTGCTGCTCTGTTCGGCGTAGTGCCGCAGGGCTGAACGGCGGCTCGCGCCGGTGCTGCAGTCGCAACAAGAATCCCCGCACCACCGTCGGCAGGGGAGCGGATTTGAGCAGCAACGAGGACCAGTCGTTCACCCGCGTGCTGGGAAGGGCCGACGTGCTCGCCGTCGCGTTCGGCGCCATGATCGGCTTCGGGTGGGTCGTCAAAACCGGGGATTTCGTCGCCACCGCCGGGCCGCTCGGCGCCGCGGTGGCGTTCCTCGCCGGCGGCGCGGTGATCGGGCTGGTCGGCCTCACCTACGCCGAACTGGTCTCCGCCATGCCTGCCGCCGGCGGTGCGCACAACTACGTGCTGCGCGGGCTCGGCGGCCGCGCCGGGTTCGTGACGTCGTGGACCTTGGTGCTCGGTTACGTCTCGGTCGTCGCCTTCGAGGCCGTGGCGTTGCCGCAGAGCGTGCAGTACATCTTCCCCGGCGTGCTGACCGGGAAGCTGTGGTCGGTGGCCGGGGACGACGTGTTCGCCGTCTGGGTCGCCGTCGGCATCGGCGGTGCGGTGATCATGACGTTGCTCAACTACGTCGGGGTGCGGCCCGCGGCGGTGTTCCAGAGCATCACCGTGCTGTTCCTGCTCGCGGTCGGGGCGACGCTGCTGCTCGGCGCGGCCGTCGGCGGGGAGACCGGGAACCTGCGGCCGCTGGTCTCGGGAGGGCTCGGCGGGGTCTTCAGCGTGCTGGTGGCGGTGCCGTTCCTGATGGTCGGGTTCGACGTCATCCCGCAGTCCGCCGCGGAGATCAAGCTGCCGGTGCAGCAGATCGGCAAGCTGCTGGTGATCTCGGTGGGACTGGCGACCGCCTGGTACGTGCTGGTCGTGCTCACCGCGGGTACCGCGCTGCCCGCTTCCGCGCTGGGGAACTCCGAACTGGCCGTGGGCGACGCGATGACGCAGTTGTGGCACAGCCGCACGATGGGCAACGTCCTGGTGCTCGGCGGCATCGCGGGAATCCTCAGCAGCTGGAACGGTTTCCTGATCGGAGCGAGCAGGCTGCTCTACGCGATGGCGAACTCCGGGATGCTGCCGCAGTGGTTCGGCAGGCTGCACCCCCGGTTCCGCACCCCGGGCAACGCCGTGCTGTTCATCGGCGCCCTGTCGCTGTTCGCGCCGCTGTTCGGGGAGCAGGCGCTGACCTGGCTGCTGAACTCGGGCAGCTTCGCGATCATCCTCGCCTACCTGGCCGTCGCGGCCGGTTTCCTGGCGCTGCGCCACCGGGAACCGGACATGCCGCGGCCGTTCCGGGTGCGCGGCGGGCGGACCGTCGGCGGGCTGGCCGCCGCGCTCAGCTTCGGGCTGGCCGTGCTGTTCCTGCCGGGGATGCCCAGCGGGCTGGTGTGGCCCTACGAATGGATCGTCCTGGTTTTCTGGGCGCTGCTCGGACTCGTGTTCTTCGTGCGGATGCCGCGGATCGCCGCGGGGCCGGAAGCGGAGCACCAGCTGCGCGCCGCCACCGGCCGCACCTGATCAGGGGTTCTGCAGCGGGAAGCCCGCCAGGCCCTTCCACGCCAGCGTGGAGATCAGCCCGATCGCCTCGTCGCGCTGCACCGAGCTCGTCTCGTCCAGCCAGTAGCGGGCCGTGACCTGGCTGAGCCCCACCAGGCCGAACGCCAGCAGCCGCGCCCGTTCCGGTTCCAGCCCCGCGTCCGCGGTGACGGCCTCGGCCACCGCGTCCACGCACGCCGAAAGCGCGCCGTCCACGGCGCGGTCAACTGCCGGTTCGCCGCGCAGGTCGGACTCGAAGACCAGCCGGAACGCCTGCCCCTCGGCGTCGACGAACTCGAACAGCGCGCCAACCGCGGCCCGCACCCGGTGCTTGTTGTCCGGATTGGACTCGATCGATTCCCGCACCCGGCGCACTAGTTCGCCGCCGTGCGTCTCGACCAGCGCCAGGTACAGCTCCAGCTTGCCGGGGAAGTGCTGGTAGAGGACCGGCTTGCTGACACCCGCGTGCTCGGCGATGTCGTCCATCGCCGCCGCGTGATAGCCGTTGGTGACGAACACGTGCTGAGCAGCCGTGAGCAGTTGCGCCCGGCGTGCGTCCCGGGGCAGCCGGACTCCTCGACTCGGCTGCGCGGTCTCCGTCATGCCTGCCTCCACCCCTTCTGCGGCCTGATCGGGGTCTCCGATTCGCGAAGCACAACTTTACTCGCCGGTAAAGGATGCCTTCGACCTCATCCGGCGGCCAATCCCCGCACCGGGCCATGCTGGGTTCATGCGTGCCGGAACACAGCGCGATCGGGCGGCGACCCCGCGACCGGAGCTGACCAGGGTGCCGATGCGGCCCGGGACGGACGGCGAGCTGTCCGGAGCGCTCGCACCCGGCCGCCGGGTGCGACTGTCCACCCGGCACGGACCGGTCACGGTTCATCTGCGCGAAACCGCCGGGTCGCCTTCCCGCGCCGAGACCGCGGTGTACCTGCACGGGCTGGCCGGGTCGGCGACGAACTGGACGGACCTGGCCGAGCTGCTGTCGGTGCGGTTGCGCGGCATCGCGGTCGACCTGCCCGGCTTCGGCCGCTCCGAACCGCCCGGCTGGTTCGACTACACCGGTGAGCAGCACGCGCACGTCGTGATCCGGCTGCTGGAAGAGCTCGGCGCCGGTGCGGTGCACCTGCTGGGCAACTCCTTCGGCGGTGCGGTCGCGGTGCTGGTCGCGGTCCGCAGGCCGGACCTGGTCGCGTCGCTGACCTTGGTGTCCCCGGCCGTGCCGGACCTGCGGCCGGACCCGCGGCGGATGTCCGACCCGCGGCTGCCGCTGACCCGGTTGCCGCTGCTCGGCCCGGTGGTGCGCCGCAAGCTGGCCGCCATGCCCGCGCACGAGCGGACGCGGCAGTTGCTGCGGCTGTGCTTCGCCGAGCCGGAGGCCGTGCCGCCGAGCCACATCGAGGTCGCGGTCGAGGAGTTCCGGGAGCGCGCCGGACTCGCGTGGGCGGAGGTCGCGCTCGGGCGCACCACGACCGAGCTGATGCGCACCTGGCTGCTGCCGCCGTGGCGTTCCCCGTGGCTGCTGCTGCCCCAGGTTTCGGCGCCGAGCCTGGTGGTGTGGGGCCGCGAGGACCGGGTGCTCGGCATCCGCAAGGCGCCGCGGACCGCGCGGGACCTGCCGCGCGGGCGGCTGCTGGTGCTGCCGCGAACCGGCCATGTGGCGCAGATGGAGCGTCCGCGGGTGCTCGCCAAGGCGGTGCTCGGGATGCTCGACGAGATCGATGCGCACCGTTGGTGACCGCCGATCCCGAATCGGGTGATCTTTGCGGGCGTACCGGACACCGCAGGCCATGGTCTCGATCGGGGATCGCGTCCTTGTGGGACGCTGGAGCCGTGCCGCGCCCGAGACGACCACGAAACAGTGCCGCAGGACGCTCGGGAGCGTCGCGGGACGCCGAGAGTCCGCAGCGCGCACCGGGAACGGGCGCACCGGGAACGGACGCGCCCGGAAGGGACGAGCCGCTCGCCGCGTCGTGGCGGCCGTTGCCGGAATCCGACGACTTCGACGGCCTCGAGGACGAAGCCGACGACGCGCCCGCGCGCCGCACGCGGAACCGGCGGTGGTCGTTCCAGGGCTGGCGCATCTACGCGGTACCGCTGCTGATCGTGATCACCGCCCTCGCGGTGTTCCAGGTCGCCGACCCGGGCGCCGGGCCCGCCGACGGCTCCCGAGCGCAGGCGCCGAACGTTGCGGAGGCGCCGGTGGTCACCGAAGCGCCGCCCGGGCAGACCTACGACCCGAACATGTTCTCCGCGGAGCTGCCGCCCGGTGCGCCGGTACCGGAGATCGGCGGCCGCACCTACGAGGTGCTGCCCGGAACCGCGCCGCGCGTCGGCTCCGGCGAGCTCTACCGCTACACCGTCGAAGCGGAGGTCGGCGTCCGGCTGGCCGAGGGCAACGACACCTTCGCCCAGCTCACCCAGCAGACCTTGGCCGACCCGCGGAGCTGGACCCACCCGGAGGCCGGGAGCTCGGAAAGCGGCGGCCAGAACGGGGGAGTCGCGCTGGAGCGGGTGGACGGCGCGAGCTCGCCGGACTTCCGGGTCACGCTGGTGAGCCAGAACACCGCGCGGGAGATCTGCGGCTACGGCAACGGCCTGCCGTTCGACACCTCCTGCCGCATCGGCGACCGCGTCTACATCAACGCCGCGCGGTGGGTCCGGGGCGCGGTGGCGTTCGAGGGCGACATCGGCACGTACCGCCGCTATGCGATCAACCACGAGGTCGGCCACGTCTTCGGCAACGGGCACGTGCCGTGCGGGCAGCAGGGCGGGCTGGCGCCGGTGATGATGCAGCAGACCTTCAGCACCTCGAACAACGAGCTGCGCGAGCTGAACAAGGCGGTGCCGCAGGGCACCGAGATCCCCGCGAACGGCTTCGTCTGCAAGCCCAACGCCTGGCCGTTCCCGGTGGGCGGGCCGCCCGGACCGTGATTTCGGCCGCTCCGGCGGTCTGCGCCCTCTCGGATTCTGGGAGTGTTCCGGGAGCCGGGAAGAGCACCGGCCGGACTCGCGTTGCACCTTTCGCGACGGATCGGCCCGGCCCGCTCGACGACCTGGCCGAGCAATGAACTCGCCGACCGAAAACGAGCCGGCCGAGCGGGTCGGCGTGCCCGACCGCGGCGCGAACGCTCGCCCGGCGCGCGCGAAAGC
>NZ_JAFRFW010000179.1:0-1785 GCF_017434145.1 Saccharopolyspora sp.
CGATCGCCGCGGCTGCGCACGCTCACCGTCACGTCCTGCACCGGGCCGTCGCGCCACGGCACTTCGTGGTTGTCGCTGTCGTAGTCCGGGGCCGGCAGCAGGTGCCGGGCCGAGTACAGGCCGAACGCGGCCGCGTAGAGCCGGTGCGCCTGCTGCGGCTGCGACTCGTCGAACCAGCGGGCCAGCTTCAACAGCTCACCGCGCCTGCCCGGCAGCAGCCCGCCGCCCGAGGTCGCGCGCTTCACGCTGGCCAGCAGCGAACCGATGGCCCGCGCGGTGGCCTCCCGCAGCGCCGCCACCTGGCTGGGCCTGCCCGGCGCGTCCACGAACCAATCGGTGAGTTCCTGCCAGTCCGCCGCGGTGCGCCCGCGCGCCCGTTCCACCTCGGTGCCGAGCTGATCGGCCGGACCGAGCAGCCGCAGCAGCTCAGCGCGGTCGGCGGCCAGCCCGGCCAGCGAGGTCGCGATCGTCTCGGTGTGCCGCAGCACGTCCTCCACGACCATCTGGATGTACTCGACCAGCAGGTTGCGGAACCCGGAGATCTCCTCCGGCGCCAGGTGGTGGCGGGTGACGACCTCGCCGAGGTAGGCGTAGAAGTCCCGCACCGTTGCGGCGAGTTCGGCGTGCTGCAGGAAGACGGTGGTGACCTGCTCGGCCAGCCGCTCGCGGGTCTGCTTGGCGCGCTGAGAGCGCGGTTCCGCGCTCTCCGACGGCGCTGAGCGCGGTTGCGTACTTTCCGACGACGCTGAGCGCGGTTCCGCACTTTCCGCGGCCAGCGCGTCGGACAGCAGCGAGCCGATCTGGCCGAGGCCGCGCTCGATCGCGGGCAGCAGCTCGCGGGACACCTCGCGGGCGCCTTCGGGCACCCGCAGCAGCGCGTCCACGTCCCGCTGGACCCGCACGGCGAGCTTGCTGACCTGGTAGCGGACGCTGCCGTGCTGGAACTCGGCGATGCTCGCGGCGATCGTCTCGCGGCGGCCGAGCACCAGGTTGCCCCAGCGGCGCAGCTGCTTCAGCCGGTCCACCACGGTGTCCACATCGGACTCCCCGGGGTCGATGCGGCCGTCCCGCTCGGCGGCGGCCAGCGCCGCGGTCACCTCGCCGACCGACAGGTCCGCCAGCAGCGTCGAGGTGAACAACCGCATGATCGCCAGGTAGGTGCGGTGCTTCGGCTCGCCGAGGTAGGTGAACAGCGCGAGCCGCCGCTCAGCGGCGCGCGCGTCCGAGGTGGCGTGCGCGGGCGCGGTGGCCTCGGTGCCCGCCACCCCCGCGCGCAGCACGTCGGCTTCATGATCCGGGGCGGTCACGGTCGGCCACGATAACCCGCCCACCCGACACGGCCGGTCACCTGTGCCTTTTCGGAGAGGCCGGGAAGGGTTCTGCGTAGGTGGTCGCTCGGCGGAACCGCAGGCGCCGGAGAACCCGTTGCGGTCCCGGTTGCCGAGGTGGCCGGCGCAAGCGGCTTCGCCGTTCCGGAGCAGAACCTGGTGCGGGTGCCCGCTTCGGGCGGGTGGCGCGGCGGTAGCGTGCTGCTGCCTGGACGGGTGAACGCTGTGGGTTGAACGAGGGGAGCGGGGCACCGGTGAGCGCGGGACGAGCGGTCGGGCTGCTACTCGGAGTGGCGGCCGATGCCGCGTTCGGCGACCCGCGGCGGTGCCATCCGGTGGCTGCTTTCGGGCGCGCTGCCCAGGCGGCGGAGCGGAGGCTGCACCGCGATCGCCGCAGCACCGGGATCGCCTACGCGGGCCTGCTCATCGGCGGTACCGCGGTGCTCGGCGCCACCGC
>NZ_JAFRFW010000180.1:0-5171 GCF_017434145.1 Saccharopolyspora sp.
CATCGTGCGCCGCTTCGACCCGCAGGTCGCCGACCAGGTGGCGAGCCTGAGCGTGAACGGCGCTCCGGCCGGTGAGTGGCGCAGCGGCGCGGCCGAACCCGGCGGGTGGGGCGTGCAGGCGATCGACGTTCCGCCGGAGATCACCGCCGGTCAGTCCACGGTGGAGGTCGCGAACCGCTTCGTCTCGTCCTCGAAGGACGTCAACGAGTTCCGCTACGACGTGCAGAGCAAGGTCAATGGCGAGTGGGTCCGCACCGACGTGCTCGACGTCGGCCCGGCGCATCCCGGCGAGGAGGCCGCGCACGGCTACCGCATCGACAACTCGGTGTTCGCGCGGGAGAAGCTGGTCGGCCGCTACGCCTTCCCGCCGGAGCAGGTCACCGCTTCGGAGCACCTGCTGGAGACCGCGCGGGTGCGCATCACCTTCGACGGCCAGACCACTGTGGACGCACCGATCGGCGAGTTCTTCGGTTCCGGCCTCGGCGAGTTCGACGTGCGCAGCATGATGAGCTCGATCGACCCGGGCGACGGCGGCTGGTACACGGCCTGGTGGCCGATGCCGTTCAACCGCAGCGCCACCGTCGAGATCGTCAACGGCGGCGGCGTGCCGATCGACGGGATGACCGCCGAGGTGACGACCGCACCGGCGGAGGCGACCGAGAACACCGGCTACTTCCACGCCACGCACAAGCGCGGCAACACCACGCCCGGCCAGGACTGGAACTTCGTCCAGGCGCAGGGTTCCGGAACGTTCTACGGCGTCACGCACTCGATGCGCGGCCTGATCCCGCCGCAGACCAACCGGCACCCGCAGCAGCCGATGTCGATGTCGCAGGCGGACGAGGCCGCCAACCAGCGCAACTACTTGGAGGGCGACGAGCGGTTCTACGTGAACGGCTCGCCGAGCCCGGCTTGGCACGGCACCGGCAGCGAGGACTACTACGAGTCGGGCTGGTACTTCCGGGACGGCACGACGTTCTCGATGCCGCTGGCGGGCAATCCGTCGCACGAGGTGAACGGCGACGGCTGCCAGTACGACTGCACCGGCGCGTACCGCCAGCAGGTGCCGGACGCGGTGCCGTTCAACGACGGCCTGGTAGCCGGGATAGAGCACGGTCCGGACAACGACGAGCCGGGCGACTACAGCTCCACTGCCTACTGGTACGGCGGAAAACCGGCTTCGCAGCAGCAGGTCGACGAGATCGACCTGGCCGATCCGCGCAGCCGCGAGCAGCACGGCTACACCGCGGAAGGTGAGACGACGGCCCCGCTGACCTCGACCTTCGAGGGCGACGCGGACGACCAGCAGCACAACGGGCAGGTCGCGTCCGCGACGGGCCCGATCCGGTTCCAGGTCGGGCTGAACCCGGACAACTCCGGGGCGCGGCTGACCAGGCTCGCCGACCAGGCGCAGGCGTACCAGCAGGTCGAGGTCCGGGTGGACGGTCAGCCCGCCGGGACCTGGATGCAGCCGTTGGGCAACGGCACCAGCCGCTGGTTGCAGGATTCGTTCGACCTGCCGCCCGCGCTGACCCAGGGCAAGGATTCGGTGCAGGTCGAGCTGGTGCCGGTCGGCGGCGCTCCGGCGTGGACGGCGGCGCGATACACCGTGTTCGGGCACTGAGCCCGTTTTTCCGGTCGTGCCCGGTGGTTCCGACCGCCGGGCACGACTTTTTCATGCGTGCCAAGGGCTTTCGGGATGGCAGTGCGCGCACGGCGGCAGCGGCCACTGCTCCGGGACGGGTGGCACGCAGACGGCTCCGCACTCGGCCAGTCCTAATCGGACACCGTTGCCCGCCGGGACTCGCCGCGCGTTCGCCGCTGTGACGTGGTGCAGCCGATCGCCGGTGAACACCCCGCGCCAGCTCCGCGCCTGATCCATTGCTGCGTCCATGCAACCCCCGAGGACCAGAGGGGACGCCGAGCCGGTGACCTTGTCGGGGAGGAGGAATTCGGCCACCGGCCCGGCGACGGCGATGGGAGGGGATCGCCGAAGTGAAGATTAAGGGGGTTTTATGCGCCCCGTACAGTACCCGGAAGAGTGATCATGTTCGTCGGTGTTCGCGGATAAGGTTCCTGGCGACCGAAGGGAGTCGCCGATGCCCAGTACGCAGACCCGCCGCAAGCGCAGGCTCGGTCAGTTCTTGCTGGCACTGCGGGAAACTGCGGACCTCACGCATGATCAAGTCGCGGAGCTGCTGCGCAAATCGCAGACCAGCATCTCGAAGATCGAGAACGGCTACTTCCTCTGCAACTTCTCCGAACTCGGCGCGCTGCTGGCGTTCTACGGAGCTTCCGACGAGCAACGTCGAGAAGCGCAAGCGATGTGGGACGACGCGCGGGCTGATGGCACCCGGATTCAGGTATCCACTGCGCACCCGACCAAGTATCGCGCTTTCGTACGGGCTGAAGCGGAGGCGGTGAGCGTGCGTTCGCTGGCGCCCCTGGCGGTTCCCGGACTGTTGCAGACGGTCGACTACGCCACCGCGATCCATGCAGCAGCGCGGCACTTCGGCACTGACACGGACTCGCGGCGCGCTGTCCGATCACGACGGGCCAGGCAGAGGCGTTTGTACGCGCCTGACCCGGTGCAACTGCACGCGCTCATCGACGAGGGTGTGCTTCGCAGGCAGGTCGGCGGGCAGTCTGTGATGCGCGAGCAGCTGCGGCACCTGCGCACGATGTCCGAACAGGACAACGTCACCATCCAAGTGGTCCCGCTGGAAGCGGGTGCTTACGGCACCTCATCCGGACCGGTCACCATCCTCGGTTTCCGCGACGAGGACGACCCGGACGCCGTCTACCTGGAGTACCCGGGAGGCGGTACGTGGGTGGAGAATGCAAATGACGTTCATGCGTTCACGCTGACTTTCGAGGATGTCGCCGCGGCAGCGCTCACTCCGAACGAGTCGGCGGACTGGTTGCGCGCGATGGAGGATTGATGGATCAGCACCCCACCTGGCGGAAGAGCACCTACAGCGGAAACCTCACCGAGTGCGTCGAGCTCGCTGTCGGTGTTGATGGCCCTGCTGTCCGTGACTCGAAGCTGGGGGAGTCGGGGCCGGTTCTGCGGTTGGACGCGGCCGCGTTCGCCTCGTTCCTGGACGCCGTGAAGGCCGGTCGGCACGATCGCTGATCCTCGCCGCGTGCTGTCGCGGGCCCGTGACTCGAATCGTTGCTCTATCCGAGTGAGCACGAAGGTCGGAGCACGGCTGAAATGTGACGTGGATCATGGCAACGAGTGAGTAAGTGCGCGCACGCGCGCAGCTCGACTCGGGCATTATGCTCTGCCGACGTGGACATGCCAGGGGAGGAAGCATGACCGGTTTCCGGATCGACCCGGAGGCGTTAGAGGGCGCCATCAAGGAGCTGGAGGACGCCCGCGACCGGGCTCGCGCAGCCGCGCATAAGGCGATGTCGGTCAAGCCTGGCGAGTTGACAGCTAAGGATTCGACGACGGAGACGGCTCGGCAGAAGTTCATCGAACGCGCCAGTGGCGACTCGGCTTCGTTGCGCGCGTCCGCTGACGCGGTTAAAGACAGATTGACCGAAAAGATCGAAGCTTATCGGGCGACGCTCGAGGAGTACCGCCGCGCTGAAGACAATGCAACGGTCGATTCTGATCGAATCAACAGGCAGGCTTGATACTGTGGTAAACGCGGGCAACAAACTTCGCGCATGGGCCCTAGTTGGCTCCGTGCTCCTCGGCTCGCTCTTGTCGGCTTGTTCTCCCGGGCAGGAAGCTGGCCAGCCCCCGCAGCCGCAGGCGTCGAATCCTGGTGGCATTAGCGTCAGCGATCCGAAGGATCCCGCCACTGTGGACTCGTGCTCGCTGCTTCCCGCTCAGGGGGCTGAGTCTGTTGGGTTGGCGACTCAGGGGCGGAAATCATCGAGTTCCTTTGGTGACGACGATGGCAATCGTTGCCTATGGAGTAGTCCCGATGGAGCAGCGGGGGCTTCGCTTGCTGTTTTCGCTGATCGCACGCTGCAAGACTATTATGGAAATTCCGGTCAATACGTTGACTTTCAGAAGCTAACTATCGCTGGCCATCCCGCAGTTCGGGCGAATGAGAAAGACCCGATGTCGGACGGGATGTGCTCGATCTTCGTTGCTTCCAAACCGGATCAAGTTGTTCAGGCCGTGAGCGACTTGCCCGACCCGCGAACGGCCGACCCGTGCGACCTGGCGAAGAAGACGTTGGAGTCGGCTGTTCCGTCCTGGCCTGCGGCTAAGTAAGTAACTGAGGGGGTTTCGGAGTTGTCCGGATCGGTTTCGAGTGACCTGAGCGCGTCGATGTGCTACTCGGGAGGTGCGCGTCAGTTGCGGGCCAACATGGCCGGTGACGGTAACGCGACCAGCCTGCCGAAGGCGTTGGACGACGGTGCCAAGGAGTGGGCCGGTGTCGAGAAGGAGTTCCACGAACTCCGCGCGCAGATCGAGTCGGCCATCAACAAGGCCGAGGGCGCTCACGAAGGTAAAGCGGCTGACGCGGCGAAAGCATCCATCGGCGAGATCACGCCGCACCTCGACGCCGCGGCCGAAACCGCGAAGGGCGTGCAGAAAGCGCTGACCCATCAGGCGGAGATTCAGAACAAGACGTTCCACCAGATTCCCGGCGAGGGCGACACGCTCCCCAACGGCCGCGAGGTCCAGCTCGACCCGCCGGAGAAGGGCTGGGTCGAGAACGGCGGCTGGGACAAGACCTGGTACCTCGGCTGGGCCAGCGACTACGAGGAGCGCCAGGAAGATTTCCAGGCGACCAATGATCGCGCCGCGGATGCCCAGCGCCAGTACCAGAACGACACCCAGTCCAACCTCGCCGGAACCCCCGAGTTCAAGCCGATGGAGCAGCCCGCTCCGCCGCCGCAGTCCGCGCCCGGTTCCGGGATGCCGAGTGCGAACGACGCGATGGCCGGGACTTCGATGAGCAGCGGCCCGTCCATGGGCGGCGGCGAACCGGCCGGGAACTCGTCGTCGTGGGCGTCGGGGCCGTCCGGTGGTGGGGTGCTTCCGGGTGGTGCGGCGCCGGGTGCTGCTGCTCCGCCCGCCGGTAGTGGTTCGGCGTGGGCTCCGGGCGCGCTGCCGCCGGGAGTGACGCGGGGTCCGGACGGGACGCTTTATCGGCAGAACCCGCAGACCGGCGCGTGGGAGCGGCAGAACCCCTACAACG
>NZ_JAFRFW010000181.1:0-2819 GCF_017434145.1 Saccharopolyspora sp.
CCGAGGCGATCAGGGACGGCGACGCCGAGACCGCGAAGACCCGGCTGCGCGAGCACCTGCTGGACGTCGTGCGCGTCCTCGGCGTGGCGGGCGGACCCAGGCTCGAACCGCCGCAGTGACCCGACAGCGCTGATCAGCCCTCCGCCCTTTCCCGAGGGTCTTTAGGCGGACTCCAGCAGGTCGCGTTGGTCTGCAGCGGTGTGTCCGGACCAGGTGGGCGAGGCGAGCTGCTTGTCGGTGTTACTGTCGGGGTGCACTGAAACGTCTATATGTTTCGACTTGGAAAGTGCAAAGCGTGGGGGCGGTGCGAGAACAAGCACCGCCCCCACGAAATCTGCTCAGCCGCTCACCGCACCTCGATCACCGATGCGCACCGAGCCCGGAGACGCCGGTCAGGCGGGTGGGTTGCCGCCCGCGGGCGGCTCGTCGAGACCACCGGGCCTGCCCAGCGCCCGCGCGGCCTCCGGACCGGACAACGCGCCGCCCTGCCCGGTGTTGCCCGGCGCCGAGGCGCTGGGCACCTCCTTGCGGGCCACTTCCTCGGCCGCCCGGACCGCTTCGGCGACCTCCGGATTCGTGGAGGTGTCGAACCAGCCGGCCACCGACTCCTCCTCGTCCTCCGGAGCGCCTGCGGGCGGTTCCTCGGCCGGCGGCTCGTAGCGGAAGGTGCCGTCCTCGCCGGGCGCGCCGAGCATCCGCGCGAAGCCCTCCAGCGACTTGTTGAAGTCGCTGGGCACCACCCACACCTTGTTGGCGTCGCCCTGCGCCATCTGCGGCAGGGTCTGCAGGTACTGGTAAGCCAGCAGTTCCGGAGTGGGCTTGCCGCGCTTGACCGCGGCGAAGACCTTCTCGATCGACTTCGCCTGGCCCTGGGCCTGCAGGTAGCGACCGGCCCGATCGCCCTGCGCACGCAGGATGCTGGACTGCCGCTCCCCCTCGGCGTCCAGGATGGACGCCTGCTTGGCGCCCTCGGCGGCCAGGATCTGGGACTGCTTCTGGCCTTCGGCGGTCTTGATCGCCGACTCCCGCTCGCCTTCGGCGTTGAGGATCATCGCGCGCTTCTCCCGGTCGGCGCGCATCTGCTTCTCCATCGAGTCCTTGATCGACGGCGGCGGGTCGATCGCCTTGAGCTCCACCCGCGCGACCCGGATGCCCCAGCGCCCGGTCTCCTCGTCGAGCACCCCGCGCAGCTGGGTGTTGATCTGGTCGCGGGAGGTCAGCGTCTCCTCCAGGCTCATCCCGCCGACCACGTTGCGCAGCGTCGTGGTGGTCAGCTGCTCCACGCCGACGATGTAGTTGGAGATCTCGTAGACCGCCGCGCGCGAATCGGTGACCTGGAAGTAGACGACGGTGTCGATGGACACCGTCAGGTTGTCCTGGGTGATCACCGGCTGCGGCGGGAACGACACCACCTGCTCGCGCAGATCGATCCGGGCCCGCACCCGGTCCAGGAACGGCATCAGGAAGTTCAGCCCCGGCGCGGCCACGGTCCGGAACCGGCCGAGCCGCTCGACCACCGACGCCTGCGCCTGCGGCACCACCAGCACCGACTTCACCAGCACCACGATGACCAGCAGTACGACGACCACCAGCACGATCAATCCAGGACCCACCTGAATCCTCCAGCTCAAGGTTGTGCCGAAACCACCGCGGTGGCCCCGGAGATCTCCACGACCAGCACCGTCGCGCCGGTCTGCAGCACCTGCTCGTCTTCGGCCGTGCGGGCCGACCACACGGCGCCGTCGATGCGCACCCGGCCGCCCTGGTGATCGACCGGTTCGAGCACGGTGGCGCGTTTGCCGACCAATGCCTCGACGTTCGTCTTCAGCTCCTGCTCGACCTGGAAGCGGCGCTTCAGCGCCGGTCGCACACCGGCGACCAGCCCGGCCGACAGCGCGGCGAACACCAGCGCGTCGACCCACAGCGGAGCTCCCAGCGCCGCGGCGCCCGCCGTCCCCAGCGCGGCCGCGCCCAGCATCGCCAGGACGAAGTCCCCGGACAGCACTTCCGCGGCGATCAGCAGAAATCCGACGATCAGCCACAGCACCGGGACCATGCGTTCATGGTGGCAGAACCGGACCGCCCTGGTGGCAGGATTACTCCGAAGTGATCAACGCGTGATCCGCCGCGTCGCGGCCCTCACTCGGCGGTGACGAAGTCGATCAGCTGTTCCACCGCACCCAGCAGCGGCGCCTGCAGGTCCTGGAATCCTGAAACGCCGGAGAGCACCCGGCGCCAGCCTTCGGCGGGTTCGCCCCAGCCGAGCGCGTCGCACACGCCCTGCTTCCAGTCCTGCCCCCGCGGCACCTGCGGCCACTGCGCGATGCCGAGCGCGGCGGGCTGCACCGCCTCCCACACGTCCACGTACGGATGGCCGGTGATCAGCACGTTCGGGTCGGTGATGCCTTCGACGAGGCGGGACTCCTTGCTGCCCGGGACCAGGTGGTCCACCAGCACCCCGACCCGCCTGCCCGCGGCGGGCTCGAACTCGGCCAGCAGCCCGGGCAGATCGTCGACGCCGTGCAGCGGTTCGACCACCACGCCCTCGACTCGCAGGTCGTGGCCCCATACCCGTTCGACCAGCTCGGCGTCGTGCAGCCCTTCCACCCAGATCCGGCTGCCGCGGGCCTGCCGGGCGCGCAGGCCTTCGACCCGCCTGGACCCGGAGGCCGAGCGAGCCGGTGCGGCCTCGGCGGGCCCGGAAGGGGCCGGTACGAGCGTGGCGGGTTTGCCTTCGTGCAGGAAAGCGGCCGGGCGCAGCGGGAAGACCCGGCGGGCGCCGTGCCGGTCCTCCAGCAGCACCTCGCGCTTGTCGGCCC
>NZ_JAFRFW010000182.1:0-2392 GCF_017434145.1 Saccharopolyspora sp.
GGTGAAGAGGCGGGCGGCGGCCTGCACGACGTCACCGGCGGCCTCGGCCTCTGATCGGCCGAACGACGGGAGCACGGGCCGCTCAGCGGTACCGGCCCGAGGTTCCCGCCGCGGGCGGCTGAGGCCGTTCGCAGGCCGAACCCGGTGGTCTACCGGGTACGCATTCGACGGGGGTCATCGGCAGCGCGCCACGCCGCTGCGATGGCCCCCGTTTTCGCGCGTCCTGTTCATCCTTTGTGGACGAATTGGGTTCTTTGACCAATCCGCCCGGCCGCCGGCTCCGAAACACCTGATGGCAGGTGCGCATCTGCCAGGCATGGGAGGTGGCGGATGGACGAGTGTCCGATCGACCGGGAAGTCAGCACCGAGCAGCTGCTGGTGAAGATCGGCAGCGGAGATCTCCGGGCGTTCCATACCTTCTACGACCGCACGGTGCGACCGGTGCGGACGCTGGCCCGGGAACTGCTCGACGACGACGCGCAGGCCGAAGAGGTCGCGCAGGAAGTGCTCATCGAGGTCTGGCGCACCGCGCCGCGCTACCGCCCGGAACGCGGCAGCGCGCAAAGCTGGGTGAGCACCGTGACGCGCCGGCGTTCGGTGGACCGGCTGCGCTCGGCGCGTGCGGTGCGGGAACGCGACGACCGGTTCGCGGCGGGCTCGCAGGAGACCGCCTACGACTCGGTTACCGAGACGGTGCTGGCGCACTGCGAGCACCTGAAGGTCCGCAGCTGCCTGTCCGCGCTGACCGCGTTGCAGTCCGAAGCGGTGCTGCTCACCTACTACCGGGGACTGAGCTATCGCGAAGCGGCCGAGCAGCTGCGCATTCCGCCATCGACGGTGAAAACGCGGCTGCGGGACGGACTGCTGCGGCTGCGCGAATGCCTCGGCGACTGCTGCCTGGATTCTCCCGAGCAGGCTCGCGAAGACCGCCCGTGAGCCGCTGACGGCAGTTTTCCCGCCTTCCCGCTCGGTTTTCCCGCGTTCCCGATCGGTTCGTGGGCGCAAACCCAGCCGCTCGCCGTCCGTCCCGTGAGGTTCCACACCGGAAAACCTGGAAGTGATCGACGGGATCTCGTGTTGTACCGGTTGCGAGATCGATCGACGGTCTCGTCACCTACCGGATTCGTCCCGTGCCTGAAAGCGGAACGGATTCGAGGACACGAGCTAGCGGAAGAGGTGAGTTCTCATGCGCAAGCTGAACCGTGGAATCGCAGCCGGACTGATTTCGGCCCCCCTGGTGCTCGGGTTCGCCGGGGTCGCGGGTGCCGCCGACTTCGAGGGCACCCAGTCGGTCGCGGGTCCGGAAGGTGTGCAGTCCAGCCAGACCACGGCGGGCGCCGACTCCAACGGTGACGGCCGGGTCTCCTACGAGGAGAGCCACTCGGTCGCCGGCCCGGACGGGGCGGCGACGCAGCAGACCAGCTCGAGCTCGGACTCCGGCTCGGACGGCGGCCTGCTGGGCATCCTCGGGCTGTGAACCCGACGGAGCTGATCAGCTCCACCTGCGCCGTGGGCGCGGGGAGCCGTCCCGCGGCCACGGCCACCTTCATGTCCACTGCGGACAGCGGAAAGAAGGGCGCCGTCAGCGGCGCAGCGCAGCACCGTCGGCCTCGAAGGCGGCGGTGAGCGCCGATCGCCAGTCTCGCAACGGCGTCAAACCCGCCGCGGCCCATGCGCGCCCGGACAGCACCGAGTGCGCCGGTCTGGGCGCGGGCCGCGGATATTCCTCCGTCGAGCACGGCCGCACCCGCTCCGGGTCGGCGCCGAGTTCGGCGAACACCGCGCGGGCGAAGGAGAACCAGCTGGTCCGCCCGGCATTGGTGCAATGCAGCACCGGGCGCTGCGGGTCGCGGCGCTCGGCGAACGATCCGGCGAGCTGCACCACTCCCGCCGCCAGATCACCGGTCCAGGTCGGTGCCCCGACTTGGTCGTCCACAACGGACAGCGAATCCCGTTCCCGTTCCAGGCGGGCCATCGTGCGCACGAAGTTCTGTCCTCCCGCGCCGTAAACCCACGCGGTTCGCACCACGCAGGCGCGGGCTCCCGCGGACAGCACGGCCCGCTCCCCATCCAGCTTCGTGCGGCCGTAAACGGTGCGCGGCTCGGCCGGATCGTCCGGTTCGTACGGCACATCCGCATCGCCGGAGAAGACGTAATCGGTGGACATGTGCACCAGCGGAACCCGGCGGGCCGCGCAGGCCCTGGCCAACGCAGCAGCTCCGTCCACGTTGATCGACCGCGCCGCGTCCGCGTCGCTCTCGGCCGCGTCCACGGCGGTGTAGGCGGCGGCGTTGACCACCACCGGGCGCAGATCGTTGTCCAGCGCGGTCTCGGCGAACGAGCCGACCGCGTCGCCGACCTCCGCGGCGTCGCGCAGGTCCAGTTCGCCCGA
>NZ_JAFRFW010000183.1:0-2136 GCF_017434145.1 Saccharopolyspora sp.
ACAGCGCGCGGGTTCTGGGGTCGAACCGTGCCTGCCCGTCGAGCGCGCCGCGCAGTTCGGCGGCGAAGTCCTGCGGAAGGTGAGTGGTGGTGGGCTGGGCGGTCGCCCTGTCCGGGGTGGCGGTCATCGCGGGTGCTCCTGGCCGGCTCGGTGGGAACGCGGGTTCGGGATGTCTCCCACGCACCGTAGGTGTTCGCTGCGGCGTGCAGTGTCCGCTGGGCCGCGCGGCGCGCGGTGGCTATGGGCAGCGTCCCGTGCGGTGTCCGTCCGGCGGCGCTGCGCGCGGTGTCCATTGTCGGCGCGGCACGAGGAGACGTTCCGTCTTCTGTGCGGAGTGGATGGCGGGGCGCCGGTGGTGAACCGATAATGTCGCGGCCGTTGAGGCGGGCCGCGGCGCCCGCCGGGCGAGGCTTTTCGGGAGGAGATCCACAGTGGGACGGTCCGTACTGGTGACCGGAGGCAACCGCGGCATCGGGCTGGCGATCGCCCGTGCGTTCCAGGCCGCGGGTGACGAGGTGGCGGTCACCCACCGCGGATCGGGTGCGCCGGAGGGTCTGCGCGGGGTGCAGTGCGACGTCACCGACGCCGAGCAGGTCGCGGCGGCCTTCGACGAGGTCGAGCAGGCCCAGGGCAAGGTCGAGGTGCTGGTTTCCAACGCCGGGATCACCGACGACGGGCTGCTGCTGCGGATGGGCGAGGACCAGTTCGGGCGGGTGCTCGACGCGAACCTCGCCGGCTCGTACCGGGTGGCCAAGCGGGCGGCGAGCAGCATGTTGCGGCTGCGCCGCGGCCGGATGATCTTCGTGTCCTCGGTGGTGGGCCTGTCCGGTGGCGCCGGGCAGGCGAACTACGCGGCGAGCAAAGCGGGCCTGGTGGGCCTGGCGCGGTCGGTGGCGCGCGAGCTCGGTTCGCGCTCGATCACCGCGAACGTCGTCGCTCCCGGGTTCGTGACCACCGACATGACCGACGAGCTCTCCGAGGAGCGCAAGAAGGAGATCTTCGCCCAGATCCCGCTGGCCCGGTTCGCCGCCCCGGAGGAGGTCGCCGGTGCGGTGACCTGGCTGGCTTCGGAGTCCGCGGCCTACGTGACCGGCGCGGTCATCCCGGTCGACGGCGGTGCCGGGATGGGGCACTGACCACCGGCGGATTCTTGCCGCCGCGCCCGGGGCTCGGCGGCTGGTTCCCACCCCGCGCCAGCGGGCCACAACCTTCACCGCCCGCGCCAGCGGGCCACAATCATCGCGGAGGAAGCACGTGAGCGGATTGCTCGAAGGCAAGCGGATCCTGATCACCGGCGTGATCACCGACGCGTCGATCGCGTTCCACGCCGCCAAGACCGCCCAGGAACAGGGCGCCGAGGTGGTGCTGACCGGTTTCGGCCGGTTGAGCCTGGTCGAGCGCATCGCGGGCAGGCTGCCGAAGCCCGCCCCGGTGCTGGAGCTCGACGTCACCAACGCCGAACACCTCGACACCCTGGCCGAGCGGGTGCGCGAGCACCTGCCCGCGTTGGACGGGGTGCTGCACTCGATCGCCTACGCGCCGCCGTCCTGCCTGGGCGGGGATTTCCTGGAGGCGCCGTGGGAGGACGTCGCCACCGGTGTGCAGATCTCGGCGTACTCGCTGAAGTCGCTGACCACCGCGACGCTGCCGCTGCTGACCGCGGGCTCCGGGATCGTGGGCATGGACTTCGACGCGCGCGTGGCGTGGCCCGGCTACGACTGGATGGGCGTGGCCAAGGCGGCGCTGGAGTCGACCAACCGCTACCTGGCCCGCGAGGTCGGTCCGCGCGGGGTGCGGGTGAACCTGGTTTCGGCCGGGCCGGTGCGCACGATGGCGGCCAAGTCCATTCCGGACTTCGCCACGCTGGAGGACAAGTGGGGCGAGCGCGCTCCGCTGGGCTGGGCCATGACGGACCCGGAGCCGGTCGCGCGCACGATCTGCGCGGCGCTGTCGGACTGGCTGCCGACCACCACCGGCTCGATGATCAGGGCCGACGGCGGGTTCCACGCGCTGGGCGCGTGAGCTGCGACGGGGGCGTGCGTGACAAGATCCACGCACGCCCCACCCGCTTGAGCGCAGCGCACCGGCCCGCGCCATCATGGACGGGTGAGCTTTGATGCGCTGCTGTTCCTGTCG
>NZ_JAFRFW010000015.1:0-6432 GCF_017434145.1 Saccharopolyspora sp.
CCAGTCCGAGGGCCAGGCCGGGCAGGCGCGGATGCCGCGAGCGGCCATGCGCTCGGCGATGTCCGGGTGCTCGTCGAGACCGCCTTGGCCGTCCAGGCGCATCCAAGTGCAGTGCTCGACCGTGTCGACCCCGGCGTCCACCGCCGAGCGGCTGATCGCGGTGCCGGGGGCGTGCGCGGCGACCGGAAGCCCGCGCCGGTGGGCCTCGCCGACGATGAACCGCAGGTCCTCGTCGCTGAACTGGGCCTCCCACGGCTTGGGCGAATCGGGCGTGACGTGCCCGCCGGAAGCCATCACCTTGATCAGGTCGACGCCCTGCTCGGCCTGGTGCCGAATGTGCTCGCGGATCTCCGCGCGCCCCGCGACCGCGCCCCCGAGGAACCAGCAATGCCCTCCCGGAGTGGTCAACGGGACACCGGCGGACAGGATGCGCGGACCGAACCGGTCGCCGCCGGCGATTGACGAGCGCAGCCGCAGCGCCAACCCCGACCGGTCCCCGAGGTCGCGCACGGTGGTCGTACCGGTCGCTGCGATGCGGCGCGCGCGATCGGCCATCTCGGCCAGCAGCTCCTCGTCACCGACCTGCTGCAACGACTCGACGACCTCGGCCGTCCCGTTGAAGGCGAGGTGGACGTGCGCGTCGATGAGGCCCGGCAGGATCGTGCCGTCCGGGAAGTCCTCGCGGTCGATTCCGGGCCCGGCTCGCCGGGCCACCTCGTCCGTCGGCCCGGCGGCGACCACGGTGTCCCCGTCGATCAGCACGGCACCTTCGTCGATGCGGTCCTCGGCTGGTCCGCGCAGCAGGGTTCGGGCGGTGAGCAGGCGTTGCAAGGAAGGGAACCTCGGAGTCGGGGACGTCAGCGGGCGAGGGACAGCGACAGTTGGCGCAGTTGTTCGGCGTCGGCTTCGGCGTCCTCGCCTTCCGCCGGCGCGGCGACGAGGACCGCGCTCGTCGAGCTCGGCACCACACCGTCCTTGCGCAGTTGGAGAGCCTCCAGCAGCTGCTCGGACGTGATGCGGCCCGGCTGCTGCGGATCCAACCCGACATCGACCAGGTGCGGGGAGAGCTGCACCAGCCCGTCCCGGCATTCGATCAGCCGCCGCCAGTAACGACGATGCAAGCCGGCGGGCGAGATCCGGTCGAACCACGGCGCCGGGCGCCGGTGCGTGTCGAGCGCGTCCGCCGGAAACGCCTCGTGCAAGACCTGCCACAACGGCTGCAGATCGTTGTAGACCCGGCGGTGCCGCCACCACACCCAGGCGGCGGCGAGCCGGGCCACCGCACCGGCCACGCACACCCCGAGCACGAACAGCCACAGCGACGGGCCGATCAGCTTGTTCACGACGCCGGACGACGCAGGCGCGTGCGGGAACACGATCAGCACGGCCCGCAACCCGGACAGCGCTGCGAAAGCGGCCAGACCTGCCGAAGCCAGTCGCAATCCGAAACGGGTCCTGCGGGTGGATTCGCGGGCATAACGCACCGCCCACATCGCCGCCGCGCCGGTGGCATAGGCGAAGTAGGCGTTGCCGAGTACGTAGAAGACCAGCACCGTCGGATAGCGGGCGGAGGCCAGCGCAGGGCTGGTCGGGTAAACCGCATCCGGGTTCGGAGTGAGCACCACCGCCAGCGTCAGCACGCCCAGCACGGCCGCGAGGATCGCCGCCTCCCGCGCTGCCCTGCGCGCACCGGCACCGGCGGCGAACAGGAAGAACAGCAGCAAGCAACACCAGCTGCCGGCCAGCGCGTAATTCTTGATCAGCTTCTCGACCGCGGGAGCGAGGTGGAAGGCGTCGCGGAGGGCGGCCATGACCGCGGGGCTGTCCGCGGCCCGCAGGATCAGGCAGGCCACCACCGCTCGCAGCGCCGCACTGCCCGGGTCGCGCACCAGCCGGTAGATGAACCAGGCGGGCACGAGGACGAATGCGAACAACGAAGTCAGGCTCATACCCAGGTTTCCCGCTGGTCTCCCGAAAGGTGCTGCACACGGCCTGCAGCCGGTCGTGCTGGTGATGGGGCGACGGCTGCTTCGCGTCAGGGTAGTCATGACGATCTCGGTCCCGCACCGGTTTCGCGCGAAGCGTCCGGCTGGTCACCGGTGACGGCTGGACAGCAGCAGCGGCACCGCGGGGGCGGACTGCACCGACCGCTGCCTGCGCCCGTCCGATTCCCGACCGCGGATCCGCGGAATAACGGCGGCTCCGAGGTTGTTGATCTCCCACATGTCGAACGAGACCGTGGAGTTCAACCCCACCGACTGGGTGCGAGAACAGACGAAGAAGATCGTCGAAACCGGGACCACCGAGGGCCTCGACGTCCAAGGGTCACCGATCGTGCTGCTCACCCTGCGCGGCGCGAAGAGCGGCAAGCTGCGCTACACCCCCGTGATGCGGGTCGAGCACAACGGCAGCTACGCGGTGATCGCGTCCAAGGGCGGCGCTCCCGAGCACCCCAGCTGGTACTACAACATCAAGGCATACCCCGAGTTCCCGCTGCAGGACGGCACCGTGACCAAGGACTACGTGGCACGCGAGGTCGAAGGCGCGGAACGAGCCGAGTGGTGGGACCGGGCCGTCGCGGCCTACCCGTCCTACGCCGACTACCAGGAAAAGACCGACCGGCACATCCCGGTGTTCGTGCTCGACCCGAAATGACGAGCGTGCCGGCGGCATCCGTGCCGCCGGCTTCGCTGCGCCGACCACAGCGGACCTCCCGGCGCCGCGGGGAGAACGCCCGGACTGCGAGGCACGACCAGCACTTCGCAGCTACCGGCACGCCCCTCGCGGGAGTCACCTCAGCGCGGCGATCGCGCGCTCCAGCTCGGCACGTCCCTCGGCGTCGACCGAGTCGAGCGCCATCCGGCTCGTTCCGGCGGCGACGCCCTGCAATGCCAAGCCGGCCTTCATCCGCTCCGGATCACCGCGCACGGCATCGACGGCGATGTCCACCGCCGCCTGCAACCGGGATGCCGCCTCGTCGTCGTGCGCGCCCGCGGCGGCCTCGACGAACGGCTTGGGGAACACCGAGGCGACCCCGGACACGACACCGTCGACACCGTGCGCTGCCGCCCTGGCGACGTCCCGGTCGCCACCGGTGAACAGCTGGAAGCCGGGCGGAACCGCCTCCCGGTACGCGGCGACCGCCTCGATCGTCTCGCCGCTGATCTTGGCGCCGACGACGTTCGGCAACGCCGCGATCCGGGTGAGCAGCTCGGGTCCGACGGTGTTCCCGGTGCGTGCGGTGAACAGGTAGGCGTAGACCTCGAGGTCGTCGGCCGCGGCGGTCACCGACCGGTAGAACTCCACGATCGCGTCGTCCCCGGCGGGCAGGTAGTACGGGGTGATCACCGCGACCGCGCTCGCGCCCAGCTCGCGCACGTCCGCGATCAGCGAGCGGACCTGGAAAGCGCTTGGCGCGCCGACGTGCACCACTACCCGCTTGCCGCGCAGCACCTGGAGGCTGAGCTTCGCGAGTTCGTGCCGCTCCTGCCTGCTCAGGCTCGGGAACTCGCCGGTGGTGCCGAGCACGAACGCCCCGTCGGTGCCGGAATCCGCGATGAACTCGAGGATGCGGCGCGAGGCCGCCAGGTCGACGGAGCCGTCCGGGGCGAAGCCGACGGGTGCGGCGGTCAGCACGATGGGCGCGGTCATCTCGTTCCTTCCGGGCCGATTTCGTCGGCGTGCGGCGGCGATCGGAGAACCCCGCGGCTCGGGTGCCGACTCGGCGAGTCCGATCGAACCGGCGGCTTCCAGCGGCCGCCAGCCGCGGCTGGAAGAACGCGGCGTTCAGCGCACCCACGACCGCCCGCACTGGCGACGCGTTTCGGCGACCGTAGACGGTGCACGAAGTCGACCACAAGAGATCTCCGCGCCGGGGACGGTCGAGCGCGGCTGAGCCGGTAGGGCGACGGCGCATCCACTCCTGCCGCGGCGGCTATCCCGACTCCCGCTCGCCTTCCACGATCGACAGCGGTGTGGATGTGGGGATCACGCGCGTCACGGACAGCCCGGCACCTGCGAACACCGCTTCGAACTCCGCCTTGGTCCGCTCCTTGCCCGACAGCGACGTCATGAGCAGCATGTCCAGCGCTTTTCCCGGATGCGGCTCATTTCCCGCCGGGATGACCGCATCGATCACGAAAACGCGGGCGTCCGGGTCCATCGCCTCGCGGCACCGCGCGAGAATGCGCGTGCTTTCCTCGTCGTCCCAGTCGTGCAGGATTCGCTTGAGGACGTAGGCATCGGCACCGGATGGCACCGCGCTGAAGAAGTCACCGATAACCGCTTCGCAGCCGCCGGAATGCCGGACTTCGCCGAGTCGATGTTGCGCGAGGACGTGCTCCTCATCGAAGAGCACGCCGTGCAGGTTCGGCGACTTCCGGAGGACTTCCACCAGGAAGCCGCCCTGGCCACCACCGACGTCGACCAGCTTCGAGCAGCCGGAGAAATCATAGTCCGCCGCGATCCGCCGGTTCTCCGAATCGGACATCGCAGCCATGCCGAAGTGGAAAGCATCGCCCGCTTGCTCGTCCTGGGCCAGCCAGTCGAAGAACGGCGCGGGAAAGACCTCCTCGAACCGCGTGGCGCCCGCGCGCACCGTCTCGTCGAGCAGTTCTGCGGGCTTCCAGAAAACCTGGTCGGTCAGCATCAGCACGGCCGAGCGCATCGAACGCGGCGCATCGGTGCGCAGCAACTCCGCCGATGGAGTCAGGTGGAACCTGCCCGCGTCGTCTTCGGCGAACACGTCCCGGGTGGCTAGGAAGCGAAGGAGCCGATGCAGGTACGGCCCGTGCACCCCCGCCGATTCGGCCAGTTCGTCCGGCTTTTTGGCCGATCCCGCGAGGTGGTCCGCGATGTTCAGCAGCGCGGCGGCGCGCAGCGCGGCCGAGTAGAAGTAGCCGACGCTCTGCTCGAGCAGCTGGAATTCCGGAGGCTGGGCACCGGACATACATTCTCCTCAGCGCCGACGAACACGACCGTCCATTTCCCGCGTTCATCTTCGCGAGCATCCGGACTGCACGTCAATGACACCTTGCACGACCGGACGGCGTCAGCAGCACCTTCTCGCACGCCAAAACCATCCACCAACTGCTCGGTATAATCCAAAACAAATATTCCCATCCGAAAATCCGCACAACTGCGCGCAGCGAACACATCGGCAGCGAAAGCCGACTGCATCGCAAGGAGTGAGCGGCGGCGAGTTCGCGGATGAGCGCACCCGCTCCGCGCAGCTCGGCGAACGAACCGACGACCTCGCCGCATGGTTCCCTCCGTTGCTGGGCCGGGTCCGGTGCCGGAGCACGAGCGATCAGCGGTTGCGCCAGCGAGGACGGCGCTTCTCGGCGAACGCGGTGACGCCTTCGACGCTGTCCTCGCTGACCATCAGCTCGTCCAACGCGGGTGACGGGTGCGCGACCGCGTCGACGGTGTCGGCGATGCCCGCGGTCTCGTTCATGATCTGCAACGAGACGCGGACCGAGGTGGGTGAGCCGTCCAGGATCTCGGCGGCCAGCGCGCGAGCGCCCTCCAGCGCGGCGCCCGGGCCGACGACGCGATTGACCAAGCCGTGCTGCTGAGCTTCGGCCGCGGTGAGCCGCTTGCCGGTCAGGATCATCTCGTTGGCCAGCTTCGGCGGCACCGCGCGCGGCAGCCTGATGAGACCGCCGGATCCCGCGACGAGTCCGACCTTGACCTCGGACAGCGCGAAGTGCGCGGTCTCGTCGGCCACCACCAGCTGGCAGGCCAGCGCGATCTCGCAGCCGCCGCCCATCGCGTATCCGTTGACCGCGGCGATCACCGGTTTGGTCATGTCCCGGCGGCCGGTCAGCCCCGCGAATCCGTTCTTGGGCACCCACATCGGCTTGCCGGATGCGGAGTAGTGCAGGTCGTTGCCCGCGGAGAACGCCTTGTCCCCGGCGCCGGTCAGGATCGCCACCCACAGCTCGGGGTCGGCGAAGAAGGCGTCGAAGACCTCGTCCAGTTCCTCGTTGGCCTGCGGGTGCAGGCTGTTGCGCGCCTCCGGGCGGTTGATCGTGACCTCGAGCAGGTGCCCGTCGCGGCGCGCCAGCACGTGTTCGTAGTCCTCGCGCAGCACCTTCGGGCGTGGCGGGAACAGCGCTTCCATCCGCTGCTCGGTGGTGGTGACGCGGTTGCCGAAGCCGAACGAGCGCGCGTAGACGCGGACGCCGATGGGCTCACCGGTCGAAAGCAGGTCGAGGGTTTCGGCGTCTTCGGTCGTGGCGATGAAGCGGCGGTCGTCGCCTTCCAGCCGTCCGATCACTATGCCGGTGCGGCGGCCGTCCTTGCCGTGCTTGACGGTGCAGGTCTCGACGGTGGCCCACCCGTCGGCCTGCAGCTCCTCCTCCGGCGCGGGCCAGGCGTCGATCTCGGCCTGCAACTGCGCGCTGCGGTCGCCGCGCCAGCCGGCGGGCG
>NZ_JAFRFW010000184.1:0-2523 GCF_017434145.1 Saccharopolyspora sp.
CGGCGGTGTCCTCGTTCGAGGACGTGCGCAAGCTCAGCCGCGGCAAGTTCGACGCCCGGAACTTCCAGCACGTCGGGCCGGACTCCGCTGCGCACCGGGTGGAGTTCCGGTTCTGGGCTGGCAGCGTCGACAAGGGCGTGTGGCAGGCGCACGCCGAGTTGAGCGCGGCGATGCTCGCGGCGGCCAAGGATCCGTCGATCGATGCGCAGCTCGAGCAGCTGCTCGCCGATCCGCTGCTGCTCGGCCACTCGCCCGCCGGGTTGCCGCAGCTGGCGCAGTTGCTGGGCCTGCTGCCGATGAGTCCGGAGTCGCAGCAGCAGGCGGTGGAGCTGTTCGCGGCGACCGCCCCGTGGAAGGGCGACGGCAGGAGCGACTTCCGCTTGCGGTCCCAGACGGTCGGATTGCCCGGGGACCGCGGGTTGTACTTCCCGGCCGCGGGCCAGCCGGTCGCCACGGCCGTGCAGGTGGCGCAGACCGCGCAGAGTCACCCGGGTGCCGACCTGGTGCTGGCCGACCTGGCAGCGGGTACCGACCGGATCGGCCTCTGGAACGGCAGAACGCTGGACGGCAACCTGTTCGCCGGAAACATCCGCTACCGGGGGATCGGCCACGGCAAGCCGGTGGTGCTGGCCATGTCCGGCGCTGCGCGGACCAATTGGTTCCCCGGTTTCACCGACTCCTTCGACCCGGTGCTGACCGCACCGCGGCCGGCGTTCACCGCGGACGGTCGCCTCGTGGCGGTCCGGCACACCGTCGGTCCGGACGGCCGGGTACGGGTCGAGCAGGACCCGCAGGGCTGGGTGCAGCATTCCGCGGCAGGCTCGGTCGCCACCGGGGAAGCCGACCTGAACCGCGCGCTCGCTTCGCTCGATCCGCGAGGTGACGAGAAGGAGCAGCTGGCTTCCCGAATCGACGACTCGTTGCAACGGGCCCAGCAGTACCTGAACGCATTGCCCGGCGATGCGTTGCCGCAACAGCGCGGGCAGATCATGCAATGGGCAACGGCGCGCAACGCCATCCTCGAGCGCACCGAAGCCGATGCGCTGCGCGGCTACGAACGCTCCGCCGGCGAGTTGCTGCACCAAGCGCGCGCGAGCTGGGCCGAGAAGGTGCACGCCGACGCCAGACAGCGCGTCGCGGCCGGACAGCCCGCGGTCATCTTCCACGCGGACGGGTTGCCCGGTGCTGCCACCGGCCGGGAGGACGTGCGGCTCGGGTTCGAGGTGGAGTACCAGCTGCCCGCTGAGCGCTTCGACGATCGTGCCGAAGCATTGGCGCAGCACCTGCACCGCGAGGGCTTCATCGAGCGGGAGGACGGCGAACCGGCGCTGCTGGACGCCGAAGACGAGGTGGTCGGCGAGCGGCTGGAGCAGGACTCCTGGGTGCTGGTCGAAGAGGCCTCGGAGGAGAACACCGTCGAGGTGGTCTCCCCGGTGCTGCGGCCCGGCGACGACCCCGGGACGTGGAACTGGGTCGCCAAGCTGCTGGACATCGGCGGGCAGGCGCGCGGAAACCCCGCGAACAGCGGCGGGCACGTCAACGTCAGCCTCGCTGGCGGGATGACACCCGGCGAGTACGGGCAACTCGCCCAACTGGGCAAGGCCTTCGAACCGCTGCTGTTCCGGCTCGGCAACAACCCGCGCGGGCTGGCGCACCGGTCGCTAACCTTCGCCGGACCGAACCCGCTGCCGCCGGACTCGTCCGAGGTGCGCACCTGGGCCGATGTCACGGCGTTGAGCCGGGACAAGCACGACGCCATCAACTTCCACCACGTCCACGGCACGCCGGACGACCGCGTGGAGTTCCGGTTCTGGGCGGCCAGCCTCGATCCGGGCGTGTGGCAGGTGCACGCCGAGATCAGCACTGCGATGCTGCTGGCCGCGAAGGACCCGTCGATCCGGGCGAAACTGACCGAGCTGCTGACCGAACCGCCGCTGCTGGGCAGGGGTGACGTCGACCAGCCACGGCTGCTGATGGACTTCCTGGACCTGGTTCCGCTGAGCCCCGCGGCGCAGCAGCAGGTGGTGGAGCTGTTCGCGAGCACGGACCCGTGGCGGTCCAACGGCGGCAACGACGAGCACTTCCGCGCGAACACCCTGAGCATCGGCACCGACGGGCTGTTCTACCCGCGGCAGCGGTACTCGGTGCCTGCGGCGATGCAAGTGGTCCGGACGGTGCAGCGCTACCCGGACACGGACCTGGTGCTGGCAAATCTGCGGCCGGGAACCGATCAGGTCGAGCTCTGGAACGGCGATGCCCTGCCCGGCGACCGCTTCGCCGACGTGATCAGGGCGCGCGGCGCCGGGTTGAACAACCGCACCGTGCTGGCGATGTCCGGGGCGGCGGAGACTCCCTGGTTCCGGCCGATGGTCGAGTTCGGCGACCACCCCGTGCTGGCGGCGTCCAAGGTGGCGATGACACCGGACGGCAGGTTGCTCGCGGTCCGCTCGGCGTTGCGGCAGCAGGACGGCACGGTGCGGTTCGAGCCGGACCCGCAGGGGTGGGTCGAGTACCACCCGGACG
>NZ_JAFRFW010000185.1:0-3575 GCF_017434145.1 Saccharopolyspora sp.
CGCGTCAGCGTGCCGATCGCCAGCATCGTGATCAGCAGGTCGTAGCCGTCGGCGTTGCGGCCGAACACGTTGCGCGCGATGACCGCGAACAGGTTCTCGAAGTTCATCCCGAACGTGCCGATGCAGAACACCAGCACCAGCACCACGACCAGGTCCGGCCGCCGCCGCACGTACTGCAGCCCGGCGCGCAGCTGGCCGCGTTCTTTGGGCGCGGGCTTGCCGCGGTACAGCTGCGCCGAGCTCATCAGCAGCAGCCCGCCCACCACGGCCGCCGAACTGCCCCCGTTGAGCAGGAAGACCCAGCCGGTGCCGATCGCGGTGATCAGCAGCCCGGCGATGGCCGGGCCGACGATGCGGGCCAGGTTGAACGTCATCGAGTTCAACGCGACCGCGTTGGTCAGCTGCGCCGGGCCGACCATCTCGACGACGAACGATTGGCGCACCGGCGCGTCGATCGCGGCGAAGCAGCCCAGCACGAAGCACAGCGCGTAAACGTGCCAGAGCTGCGCGAGCCCGGACACGTCCAGCATCCCCAGCAACAACCCGCACGCGCCGAGCGCGGCCTGCGTACCGACCAGCAGCCACCGCTTGTCGAAGCGGTCGGCGATCATGCCCGCCCACAGCGTCAGCAGCAGCGTGGGCAGGAACTGCAGCGCCACGGCCACGCCGAGCGATCCCGCGCTACCGCCGGAGAGTTCGAGCACGAGCCAGTCCTGCGCGGCCCGCTGCATCCAGGTGCCGGTCAGCGACACGACCTGGCCGGAGGCGTAGAGGCGGTAGTTCCGCTCGCGCAGCGACGCGAACATGCCACCGCCGGTATCGGTGCGCGAGCGGCCCGGTGGGGTACCGGAGGCTCCTGGTTCGGAGCCGGTTGCGACGTCGTCCGGGTCGTGACCCGGCGGCTTCGGAGCTCTCCCTGGCCCGGGCGACGTGCTCAGCCCCTTCCTAGCGTTCGGCGATCCGTTCCATTATTTCGGCCGCGCGGCCCAATGCTGCGCGATCTTCGTCGCTGAGGTCCGCTAGCTGCTGGTCGAGCCAGCGTTCGCGGGCGGAGACCTCTTCTTCGATCCAGTGCCGACCGGCCTCGGTCAGCTCGACGATCGCCTGCCGCCCATCGGTCGGGTGCGCCCGGCGCACCACCAGGCCGAGGTCTTCCAGCGCGGCGATCACGCGCGTCATCGACGGCGGCTGCACGCCTTCTTTGGCGGCCAGCTCGCCCGGTGTCATCGCACCCGTCTTGTGCAGCGTGGACAGCGCGGACAGCTGGGTCAGCGTCACCACGGAGTCGGTGCTCTGCGCCCGCAACCTGCGGTTGAGGCGAACGGAGGCGATCCGCAGGCTGCCTGCCAGCGTGCGCTCGCGTTCGGCGATCTCGGACACGTCGTTAGTCTACCAAACTATCTGGCGGCAATTCGGACAAACCCCGCCTTCCGGCGCGGGTGCGGCGGAGCATAGAACACGGCTGCCGCAGCGAGGCACCCAAGGTGGCAGAACGCGGCCCGGAGGTCACGCGCCGAACAGCGCGCTCACCGGATCGGCGACGAAGTACAGCACGAATGCCGCGGACACGACCCACATCAGCGGGTGCACCGCGCGCACCCGCCCGGTCGCCGACTGCAGCAGCACGTAGCTGATGAAGCCGACGCCGATGCCGTTCGCGATGGAGTAGGTGAACGGCATGACCACGATCGTCAGGAACGCGGGCAGCGCGATGGTGAAGTCGGACAGGTCGATGTCCCGGATCTGCGCCAGCATCATCGCGCCCACCACGACCAGCGCGGGCGCGGCCGCCTCCACCGGGATGACCTGGTAGAGCGGCGTGAAGAACATCGCGGCCAGGAACAGCAGGCCGGTGACCACGTTCGCCAGCCCGGTGCGCGCGCCCTCGGCGATGCCCGAGGCCGACTCGACGAACACGGTGTTGGAGCTGGCCGAGCCCGCGCCCCCGGCGACCGCCCCGACGCCCTCGACGGCCAGCGCCTTGCCGATGCCCGGCAGGTTGCCTTCCCGATCGGCCAACCCGGCCTCCTTGCCGAGCCCGGTCATCGTGCCCATCGCGTCGAAGAAGTTCGCCAGCACCAGCGTGAACACCAGCATCGCCGCGGCCAGCGCGGGCAGCCGCGTCCACGCGCCGAACGAGATCTCCCCTACCAGCGACAGGTCCGGCAGCCCGGCGATCTGATCGGGCAGCGCCGGATAGCCCAGGTTCCAGCCAGTGCTGCCGGTGTCCTCCGAAGACCCCGAGTGCACCAGCGACTCGACGACGATCGCGACCACCGTGTTGGTCGCGATGGCGATCAGGATGCCGCCGCGGATCTTGCGCGCGACCAGGACCGCGGTCAGCAGCAGGCCGAACGCGAACACCGCGGTCGGCCAGGACGCGATCGATCCGTCGATGCCCAGCCCCACCGGCACCGTCGTGTTCGCCGAGTCCGGCAGGCGGCGCACGAACCCGGCGTCGACCAGCCCGACGAAGCTGATGAACAGGCCGATGCCGACCGCGATCGCCGCCTTCAACGGCGGCGGCACCGCGTTGAACACCGCGGTGCGGAACCCGGTGGCGACCAGGATCAGGATGATGATGCCGTCGACGACCACCAGGCCCATCGCCTCCGGCCAGCTCACCTGCGCGGCGATGGTCACCGCCAGCAGGGTGTTGATGCCCAGCCCGGCGGCGATGGCGAACGGGTAGTTCGCGATCAGGCCGAACAGCAGCGTCATCACGCCAGCGACCAGCGCGGTGCTCGCGGCCACCTGCGGCACGGTGAGGATGTCGCCGAGCACGTCCCGCTTCGCGGTGGGCGAGTCGGGCGACGAGCTGCCGAGGATCAGCGGGTTGAGCACGATGATGTAGGCGATGGTCACGAACGTGACCAGGCCGCCGCGCAGTTCCCGGTTCAGCGTGGAACCGCGCTCGGTGATCTTGAAGTAGCGGTCCAGCGCGCCGATGCCGCCGCGCCGCCGCGCGGTTCGCCCGCCCGGGTCAACGCCCTGCTCGACGACGCCTTCGGCGCCCGCCTCCGGGAGCGGTTGCCCGGGAGTGTCCTCCGCCATCACTGACCCTCACCCTGCTGCCGACTACCGGGGTAGCCTGCCCGACGTGGCCGACGACAGTGCATCCGCCCCCGCCTCACCAGCGGCGACACCGCCAGCCCGTGCACACACCGTGCCCGCGCTGCCACGCAGGCTGGCCGAGCCGACGCCCGTGGTGCTGGCCGGGACGCTGCTGTGGCTGGCCGCTGCGGTGCTGTTCGCCGTGGTCGCACCGCAGAGCGTGCAGTTCTGGACCTGCACCGCCGGGTTCGTGCTGGGAGTCATCGGTTACGGAGTGTTCCGCTGGCAGCGCTCCGCGTCCCGCCGCGGCTCCCGCGGCGCGTGGAAGGGACTCGCCGGACTCGACGGCTAGCAGCCCGCCTCACCGCAGCAACGTGACGCCTTCCGGATCCGCCAGCAGCGCGGCGAGGGCGAACCGGCTTTGCCAGGCCCCCGCGGCCCAGGCCAAGGCGCGGGAGAGCCCGTCGGGAGCGCGTTCGGCGTGCACGGCTCCTGCGGAGTCGACCCACCAGTGCACCCGC
>NZ_JAFRFW010000186.1:0-2017 GCF_017434145.1 Saccharopolyspora sp.
CGATCGCCGATCTCTGCCGCGAACACGACGTGATCGCGATCACGGATGAGGTGTACGAGCATCTGCTCTACGACTCTCGGGCGCACGCACCGCTGGCTACCTGGCCGGGCATGGCCGAACGCACGCTCTCGATCTCCAGCGTCGGCAAGAGCTTCAGCGCCACCGGCTGGAAGATCGGCTGGGCGTGCGGCCCGGCCGAGCTGATCGCCGCGGTGCGGGCGGCCAAGCAGTTCCTCACCTTCGTCGGCGGCGCCCCGTTCCAGCCCGCGGTGGCGCACGCCCTGCGGCACGAACTCGACTGGGTCCGGGATCTGCGGGATGGGTTGCAGCGCAAGCGGGACCGACTCGCCAACGGACTCGCCGAGGCCGGTCTGGACGTGCTGGCCAGCGAAGGCACCTACTTCATCTGCGCGGACGTGCGCCCGCTCGGTTTCACCGACGGGGCCGAGCTGGCCCGGGCACTGCCGGAGAAGGTCGGGGTCGCCGCGATCCCGGTGCAGGTGTTCTGCGACAACCCGGAGGACACCCGGCACCTGGTGCGCTTCGCGTTCTGCAAGCGGGACGAGGTGCTGGACGAAGGCATCCGGCGGCTGCACAAGCTCGCCTCGTCCTGATCCGCGGGCACGCAGCAGCGCCTGGCCGGTCATGATCGGCCTCCGTATCCGAGGCAGAGGAACCCCGTTTCGCCGTGCCGCGCCTGCGCCGAGGCCAGCGCCTCGGCCGGGGCCACGCCGCGACGGAGCGAATCGTGCAGCGCCACCATCACGTGCGCGGTCCGCTCGTCGGGAATCGGCACGACGCTGGCGATCACCGTCACCGTCCCCCGCCCGAGCAGCGTCGCGGCGAGGCCGGTGAGCTGGTCGGCGCGGCCCACCACCGAGCGGCCCGCTTCGCAGGCCGACAGCACCACCGTGCGCGGGCCGCTGCGCAGCCGGTCCAGGTCGTAGCCGTACAGCGGCCCGTCGGCCAGGTCCAGGCAGGACAGCAGCGGCTGATCGGCGCGGAACCAACCGTGCGCCGCGATGTGCGCCGCACCGGCACCGTCCACAGCGGACAGGACCTGTTCTGCACCGGCGTCCGCGCCGGTCAGCAACCGGCCGCCGCCGGCGCGGTGCAACGCCCGCACCTCCCGTTCAGCGTGTTCCAGACCAGGGCCCGCGACCCACACCGATTCCCCGTCGAATTCGCTTCGACCGTCCGCCCTGCCGCGCATCCAAGAGCGCAGCGAAGGCGCCACCGTGACGCTGCGTCCGCGGCAGGCGGGCAAGGCCGACCACGGGACGGCGTGCAACGGTCCGGTGGGTACCACCAGCAAACTGCGACCTCCGGACAGCGAGTCGACCAGCGGGCCGAGTAGGCGCTGCTGGAGAGCATCCGCCGTGACCTGCGCGCTGCTCAGGAAGGCTGCGTGCTGTCGTTCGTCCCCGGACTCCGCGGCCCTGCCCAGCGCGTGGCGCAGCCGTTGCGCCTCGGCCACCGCGCCGTCTTCCGAACCGAGCGAGTGCAACTGGATCCGACCGTCCACAACGGACACGGCGTGCAACTCCCCGTCGTGCGCGAACAAGGTCAGCAGCACCGCATCGCCGATGGCGGTGACCACCTCGTCGATCCCGAACGCGCCCGCGGACTCCCCGGCCCCGCCCTCGACCAGCAGTGCCCGATCCCGGACGTGCCGTTCCAACGTGCTGATCTCGGACATCGCATGACGCAACCGTGCGTCCTTCGCGCCCCACATCCCGGCCACCGCCGAGCGCAGCCGCACCAGCGCCGTGCGCAGCTCCGGATCGGAGGGCGGGCGCAGCGCCCGGCGGTGCAACGCGCTCACCCGGCCGCGTTCGGTCCAGCGCAGCGCGGTTCGAGGATCACCGGTGCGCAGTGCCGCCCGGACTGCCGTCGCGCCGAGTTCCTCCGCCAGTCCGAACGCTTCGATCCGCAGCTCCAGCGCCGCGATACCGGCCGCGTGCGTCTCGACGGCGCGCAGACCTTCGCGGCAGGAGTCGAACAGCCGAACCGCGTC
>NZ_JAFRFW010000187.1:0-7369 GCF_017434145.1 Saccharopolyspora sp.
AGGGGTGAGCGTCATGCGGGCCGGGATTCCGCGCCGCGGCTGGGTTTTCGAGCGGGGACGTGTGTCGAGGCGTTGTGCGGTGCTGCGCTGGTGGCGGAGGAAGGGGCTGCCGCGTGGCTGTGGCCGACGTGCGCAACCTGCGCGGAAAAGGTCCGGCCGATCGCGGAACGGCACAACGCGAGGAATCCGCTTCCGGAGGTAGGGCCGCGTGGGGACTGAACGGTGGGTGTGCGGTGTCGCGGAGTCGGTGTGGCACCGGCTGGCGAGCCGCCGCCGGGTCGGGGGCTTCTTGGCGCCGGTCGCCGAATGCGGTCATGTCGTGCTCGGGCCGGTCCACCACCGGCAACGGATTCCCGTTCCTCGCAGCGGAAGGTGGCTTTGCCGTGCCTGCAACCAGCGGATCGTGCTGGAAGATCCCGGTCCGCAGGTGGGGCCCGTGACGATCACCGGTGAGCACGCTGTTTTCGCTCCCATGCCAGGAAACGAACGGAATCCCAGCGAGCTGGTGCAACCGCTGATGAACGACACGGCGGCTTGATCGCCGCGCCGAAGCTCAACCGCCAAGGCTGGGAAGGCCGAGTCCCCCGCGGCTTTCCCGATGCGGTCCGGAACTGCCCACTCTCCCGAGCAGCGACGGACCGAGTGGCCGGGCAGCGCGCGCAGTTCCTCCCCGAAAAGCGCGCTGTCCGGCCACCCCATCACCCGTCGACTTCGTACTTCTCGGCCACGAGGGTGGTCGAAGCGCCCGTGCTGCGTTCGGTGAGCGCGATCAAGCGGCGGCGTCGGCTGGTGCCGTTGTCCTTTCCCGTTGCGGTGCCTGGGAACCGGCGACTGCACCGCTCCCGGTGAACCGGCGGAGGCGGAGGCTGTTGGAGACGACGAAGAACGACGACAACGCCATCGCGCCACCGGAGATCAACGGGTTGAGCAGGCCGAAGGCGGCGAGCGGCAGCGCGGCCACGTTGTAGCCGAACGCCCACAGCAGGTTGCCGCGGATAGTGCGCAAGGTAGCGCGGGAAAGGCGGATCGCGTCCGGTGCGACCATCAGGTCCGGTCGGACCAAGATCAAGTCGGCTGCGTCGATCGCGATGTCGGTGCCGGTCGCGACCGCGAGGCCGAGGTCGGCGGTCGCCAGCGCCGGTGCGTCGTTGACACCGTCGCCGATCACCGCGACGGTCCGGCCCTCCGCGCGCAGACCGCGCACCACCTCGGCCTTCTCGTCCGGGAGTACCTCGGAGATCACCCGCTCGATGCCGACCTCGTCCGCCACCGCGCGTCCCGTGGCATCGTTGTCACCGGTCAGCAGCACCGTGCGCAGGCCGAGCCGATGCAGTTCGGAAACCGCCTGCGGCGCAGAGGGTTTCACCGCGTCCGCCAGCGCGAACACCGCGACCGCCGCTCCGTCCACACCGGACAGGACCACGGTGCGGCCCTGTTCCTGCCACTGCTCGCGGGTCCGGTCGAGCTCTTCGGGAACGGACCAGTCCTGTTCCTGGAAGAGTTCCCGGCGGCCGATGAGGACTTCGCGGCCGTCGACCGTGCCGCTCGCGCCCAAGCCCGGCCGTGCCGCGAACGATTCGGCGGCCGGGAGCTGCCCGGTCTCGGAGCGGGCGAGTTCGCTGATCGCCGCGGCGACCGCGTGCTCGGACGCCTCTTCCACGGCGCCCGCGCGGCGCAGCACCGAAGCGCGGTCCTGATCGGCGACGAAGTCCAGTTCCACCACCGACATCCGGCCTTCGGTGACGGTGCCGGTCTTGTCCAGCACCACCGTGTCCACCGCACGGGTCGACTCCAGCGCCTGGTAGCCCTTGATGAAGATGCCCAGCGCGGCACCGCGTCCGGAAGCGACCATCAGCGCGGTCGGCGTCGCCAGGCCCAGCGCGCACGGGCAAGCGATCACCAGCACGGCCAGTGCGGAGGTGAACGCCCGGTCCGCCGAGCCGTCCAGCAGCGACCAGCCCAGAAGGGTGAGCGCCGCGAGCGCCAGCACGGCCGGGACGAAGTAGGCCGCGATCCGGTCCGCGAGCCGCTGCACGGCCGCTTTCCCGGACTGCGCATCGGCGACCAGCCGCAGCATCGCGGAAAGCCGGGTATCCGCACCGACCTGCGTGGCACGCACGACCAGCCGGCCGTTCAGCGCCGTGGTGCCGCCGAGCACCGCATCGCCCTCGGTCACTTCCACCGGTGCCGACTCGCCGGTCATGGAGCTGCGGTCCAACGCGCCCTGACCGGACACGACCACGCCGTCGGTGGCGATCGTGCCGCCCGGGCGCACCAGGAACCGTTGTCCCACCTGCAGATCCTCGGCCGGGATCTCCTGCTGCGCGCCATCGTCGAGGACCACGGTCACCGCTTTCGCGCGCAGCGCGGCCAACGCGCGCAACGCGTCCCCGGCGCGACGCTGCGCTCGCGCCTCGAAGTAGCGCCCGGCCAGCACGAACGCCGTGACTCCGGCCGCGACTTCCAGGTACAGCGCGCCCTGCGGGCTCAGCAGCAGGTGCCAACCCGCCTCGGCGGGCAGCGTGGGCTGGAAGAACATCGAATACAGCGACCAGCCGACCGCGGCGGTGATCCCCAGCGACACCAAGGTGTCCATTGAGGACGAACCGTGCCGGGCGCCGCGCAACGCGGCCCGGTGGAACGGCCACGCCGCCCAGCCCGCGACCGGGATCGTCAACGCCACCAGCAGCCATTGCCAGCCCGCGAACCGGTACTGCGGCAGCACCGTGAACATGATGGACAGATCGCACAGCGGCATGAACAGCACGATCGCCACCAGCATCCGCCGCCACAGGTCCCGCACCCGATCCGGCTCCTCCGCGGCGGCGGACTCCGGCGCCTCTTCCGGGATCGGATCGGCCTCGTAGCCCGCATCGCGGACCGTCCGCAACAGCAGGTCGACGTCCCCTGCGCCCGCGACGCTCGCCCGCCCGGTCGCGTAGTTCACGCCCGCGCGCACTCCGTCGAGCTTGTTCAGCTTGCGCTCGACGCGCGTGGCGCACGCGGCGCAGGTCATGCCGCGCACGGCCAGCTCGACCTGGTCGTTTTCGGCAACCGTCGGGGACATCGTCTACCTCTCGCGGGGAGCTCTCGGTGGTCCTGGGCAAACCTCTGGCGTTGACATGGTCGGCAGTGACCGCCTGCGGGTTCCCGGGTGTGAGTCGCGGAACTCGGCGGCCATGACTCCATGATCCTGGGTCGAACAGTCGTTCGCCATGACACGAAGGGGTGGCTTCAGCCCTTCGTCAGCCGCGCCACGAAGAAGCCCTCGAACAGCTCCGACGGGCGCACCCGCACAGCGTGCCGGAGTCGCTTGTCGAACTTGGTGCCCTGCCACGAACCCACGCCGCCGAGGAACTCCTCCTCGGTGAACCCGAGCGGTTCCACGGTCAGGTCCGAATGCCGCTGCAGCACCTTGTGCACCGGGAACTCGTCCTCTTCCGGGCTGAGCGTGCAGGTCGAGTAGACCATCACCCCGCCCGGCCGCAGCAGCTTGTACGCCGCGTCGCACATCTTCGTCTGCAGGAACTTGTACTTCTCGACCCGCTCCTCCGACCAGTACCGCAGCGCGTCTGATTTGCGCAGGTTGACCCGGCCTTCGCCGGAGCACTGCACGTCCAGCAGGATCCGGTCGAAGGATTCCGCAGGCAGTGACTTGTCGATGTACTGCGCGCTGTGCGTGGTCAGCTCCGAATGGCGCACGCCGTAGAGCTCGGCCAGCTCGGCGAGCTTCTTCGCCCGCGGCGGCGCCGAATCGTTCAGCCACAACGAGCACTCGTTGCCGGTGCGCGCGGCGATGTGGAACGCCTTGCCACCCGGCGCCGCGGCGACGTCGAGGACGTCGTCGCCCGGCTGCGCGTCCAACGCGACCGGCGGGATCAGGCTCGCGGCGTTCTGCAGGTAAACCCGGCCTTCGTGGGCCATCGGCAGGATGTCGTCGAAACCGTCCTGCTCCGGCCAGAAGAAGGCGTGCTCGCACCAGTCCACCGGCTGCACGCTCGGCGCCTTGGCCCGCACCTCGGCCAGCGTCTCCTGGTAGCGCGGTTCGTCCAGCAGCCGGTTCACCCGGATCGACGTGGGGCGCGCGCCCCGGAACACCGATTCGACCTGGTTCGCCCGGATCCCGAGCACTTCGGCCATCCGCTTCTCGAACGCGCGGGTCTTGCGCTGACCGCTCACCGCCCGAGGCTCCCGTCCTGCACGCGGACCAATCTACCGGTGCGGACCTGGCGCGATAGCATCGCGGGCCGCGGTGGTGGGGCTCACCGGTCCGGCACGGAGAACCGCGGCTGCGAGCCGCCAACGGTCCCTGCTCGACCCGAACCCGTCCGGAATCGGGAGGCAGCATGGCAACCGAGGCCGATCGCGAGGAACCCATCGACCCCGACGTGGACGTGCACGTCGCGGAGCAACGCGGTGAGCTGGTCCGCACGCACGGCGCGGTGTTGCTGGTGATCGCGCTGGGAGGGGGTCTCGGCGCGCTGGCGAGGTACGCGGTGGGGGTGCTGCTGCCGATCGGAGCGTGGGCGACCTTCGGGGTCAACGTGCTCGGTTGCCTGCTCATCGGAGTGCTGATGGTGCTGATCCACGAGGTGTGGTCGGTGCATCGGCTGCTCCGACCGTTCATCGGAGTCGGTGTCCTCGGCGGGTTCACCACTTTTTCCACGTATGCGGTGGAATTCGCCGGGTTGCTGCGGCCGGGATCAGTTCTGCCCGCGGGCCTGTACCTCGTGGGCACCGTGCTGGGAGCGCTGCTCGCGGTACTGGCGGGCGTGGCGCTCACCCGTTCCATCGTGGGAAAGCAGGTGCAACCGTGACGGCCGTGCTCGTGTTCCTCGGCGGGGCGATCGGGGCACCGCTGCGATACCTGACCGACCGCGCGGTGCAGCAGCGTCACGACACGGTTTTCCCGTGGGGCACGCTCACCGTGAACGTCGTCGGCTCGTTGCTGTTGGGAGCGCTGACCGGTGGTGTGCTGCCCGAGCAGGTGTCGGCGCTGCTAGGCGTCGGCTTCTGCGGTGCGCTGACGACGTACAGCACGTTCAGCTACGAGACGCTGCGGCTCGCCGAGCAGGAGGCGTACTTCTACGCCGCGGTGAACGTAGTGGTGAGCGTGCTGGCCTCGGTCGGCGCGGCTTTGCTCGGGCTCGTCGCGGTGCAAGCCGCGTTGAGCTGACCGGCTCAATCCACCGCGACCACCAGGCCACGCAGTTCGTAGCCGGTCGTGGCCTCGCTGAACGAGACTCGCGGGGGCGTCTTCATCCGCACCGGCAGGGCGAACAGTTCCCGCAGGAACACGTCGGTCTCCAAGATCGCGATCGTTGCGCCGGGACACTTGTGCGCACCGTCCCCGAACGAAAGCCCCGCCGCGTCACCGGGAATTTCGCGTCCGGGGCACACCTGCAGCGGTTCGCCACCCACCTCGGCCGGGTCGACGTTGGTGTCGCCGAGCGCGATGTCCACCAGCGCGCCTGCCGGGATGGTCGTGCCCGACAGTTCCAGCGGTGCCGTGGTGCGCCTGCGCAGATGGCCGAGGACCGGTTCGAGTCGCAGCAATTCGTGCAGCACGGCCAGCCGTTCCGGCTCGTCCGCGGCGCGGTACCGGGCCAGCAGCTCGGGTGTGGTGAGCAGGTGCCAGGCCGCGAGGTTGACGAACTCGCGGGTGGTGACCATGCCCGCCGCGGCGAACGTGATGCACTCGGCGAGGATCTCCGCGCTGGAACAACCCTCGTCGAGCAGGTGCGAGATGACGTCGTCGCGACGTTCCCGCCGTCTCGCCCGCACCGCGGGGCGCACGTTGCGGATGTGGATCGCGCTCCAGTTGACCACCTGCCGCAAGAGCCAGCGGAGTCCATCGATGCTGGTGAAACCGGGTGTGCCGAACTCTTCGGGGAAGAACCGCTCGAGTCGCCGCCGGATACCGGGACGGCTTTCGGTCAGCCCGATCACCTCGGCGGCGACCCCGATGGCGAGTTGGAAGGCCAGGTCGCCCAGGTGCGCTTCGCCGTCGCGGCGCAGTGTCGCCATCTGGGCTTCGGCGGTGCGCTGCATGACGCTGCGGTAGTGCTCGTCGACTCGCCGCGGGGTGAAGAACCGCGCGGTCTGCCTCCGGTCGTCCCGATGCCCCTGCCCGTCCCGGTACAGCACGGGGCGGCGCATGTTCGGCGGCATCTTCTCGAGCGTCTGCACGCCGAGCCCGGCCTGCACGGTGTCGGAGCTGCGCAGCACCGCACGAGCTGCTGCGTGGCCGTTGACCTGCCAAATCCCGTCCGGATCCCGGTGCACCGGGCACCGGTCCCGGGATTCTTCGCGAACGATCTTGCGCGCGTCCTGCACGGTTCCTCCCGCAGCGTCGCCCGTTCTTGCTTAGCAGGGCGGCAGGTCCGTGCCCAGGGAGTGCACTCCTAACGGAGCAGCGCGAGTTCTAACCGGCAGGCCGAGCCGACCCGAAGGTGCTGCGGTACGTGCTCGGCGAGGTGCCGAGCTTCGCGCGCAAGTGCTGGCGCAGCGAGGCCGCGGTGCCGAATCCGGAGTCCTCGGCGATCTGGTCGACCGGCAGGTCGGTCTCCTCCAGCAGCTGCCGCGCGCGTTCCACGCGCTGGTGGGTGAGCCATTGCAGCGGCGAAAGCCCGACCTCGTCCCGGAATCGGCGCGTGAAGGTCCGTACGCTCATCGACTCGAGCGCCGCGAGTTCGCTCAGGGGCAACGTGCGGTCCAGGTGCTGCAACGCCCATGCCCGCGCACGGCCGGTGCTGGCGCGTTGCGGCTCCGGCACCGCCCAGCGGATGAACTGCGCCTGGCCGCCATCGCGGTGCGCGGGGACGACCGCCCGGCGAGCGACGTCGTTCGCTACGGCCGTGCCGTGATCCTTGCGGATCAGGTGCAGGCACAGGTCGATCCCGGAAGCTTCGCCCGCGGAGGTCAGCACCGATCCTTCGTCGACGTAGAGCACGTCCGGGTCGAGCCGGATGTCCGGGAACCGCTGCTCGAAGCGCGCGGCGGAATTCCAGTGCGTCGTCGCCGCCCGCCCGTCGAGCAGCCCTGCCCCCGCCAGCACGAACGCACCGGTGCAGATCGAGGCGACGCGGGCGTGCGCAGGGATGTGTTCGACAGCTGCCGCCAGCGGATCGGACAGGTCGCCCGCGGTCGGCTCGTAGTCCTCGTCGGAGGCGGGCACGAAAACCGTGTCCGCCTCGGCCAACGCTTCCGGCCCGTGCTCCACGAACACGCTGAAATCGGCGGTCGTGCGCACCGCGCCGGGAGTGACACCGCAGGTCACGACCTCGTACAGCTGCTCGCCCGCGGAGTTCGCGGCCAGCGAGAACAGCTGGTGCACGATGCCCGGCTCCATCGGCAGCAGGCCTTGCCG
>NZ_JAFRFW010000188.1:0-1517 GCF_017434145.1 Saccharopolyspora sp.
CCGGCAGGAAGGTCGGCCCGCGCCAGCAGCGCCGAAATCTCCGCTAGCGGCAGGCCGAACGGCACCCACCCGTTGCCGTGGGTGAGCGCGCGCCGCAACGAGCGGCGGGTGCGCCCGCCGACCCACATCGGGACTTCGTCCTGCACCGCGTGCGGTTCGACCACCACGTCGTCGAAGTCGTAGAACTCGCCGTGGAACGCCACCTCGTGGGCCGAAAGGCAGGCGCGCAGCGCCCGCATCGCCTCGTCGGCCCGCGCGCCGCGGTCGTCGAACGGTGCACCGAGCAGGTCGAATTCCGCCCGCAGGCTGCCGACTCCGACGCCGAGCACGAGCCTGCCGCCGCTGAGGCGATCCAGCGTGCCGTAGCGCTTCGCGATGGCGAGCGGATGGTGGTAGCCGAGCACCACGACCTGAGTCGCCAGCCGGATGCGGCCGGTGTGCGCGGCGAGGTTGCCGAAGGTCGCCAGCGGGTCCCAGTAGGTGCCGCCGCGCTGCGCGGCGTCCTCGGCGGGAACCGCGACGTGCTCGCTGCAGGTGAGGTGGTGGAAGCCGAGGCGATCGGCGGTCGCCGCGATCAGGGCGAGCTGGTCGATGCCCGCCTCGCGCTCCCACTCGTCGTGCGAGCCGGGCAGTTGCACCACGACCGGCGTGACGATCCCGATCCGCACTGCCGACCTCCCTGAACACGCATGGAGAACGTGTTTCTACAACGGTGCACGTTCCGGCGCTTCGCGATGTCCCGTTCAGCGGGAGTTGCCCGCGCTGTGCGGGCTTTCTCGGCGCCGGTGACGCCTTCCTCCGCTCGCGGCGCGCTGTTAGGTTGGCTACCAGAATTCGTTTCAATTCCGGTTGGCTCGGGAGGTCGACGATGACCGCTGGCAGTTCCCCGACCGCGGCCGGTCCGCCGCACTCGATGGTCGAGCGGATGACGCTGATCATGGACACCTTCGACGGACGCAACCACCACCGGAGCCTGGAGGACATCGCGCGGTTCAGCGGGCTGCCCCGGTCGACGACGCACCGGATCCTCAACCAGCTCGCCGGGCTGGGATGGCTGGAGCACACGTCGTCCGGATACCGCCTCGGCAGGCGGGTGCTCGACCTCGCGGGGCCGGATGGCGAGCACGGTGCGATCCGCGAAGCCGCCGCGGCGGTGCTGCACGAACTGCAGACCCGCACCGGCATGGTGGTGCACTTGGCGGTGCTCGCCGGGCCGGAGGTGTGCTACCTGGACAAGGTCGGCGGTCCGGCCGCGGCCGCGGTGCCTTCGCGGGTCGGCGGCCGCGCGCCTGCGCACTCGACGGCGCTGGGCAAGGCGATGCTGGCGGTGCTGGAACCGGAACAGGTCGATTCCCGCGTGGCAGGCCGGATGACCCGGTTGACCAGCAGCACCATCGGTGACGCGGCAGGGCTGCACGCGGAGCTGAGCCGGATCCGGCAACGCCGCGGACTCGCCTACGAACGCGGGGAATGCGCTCCCGGCATCGCCTGCGTCGCGGCCACCGTGCACGGCCCCG
>NZ_JAFRFW010000189.1:0-1713 GCF_017434145.1 Saccharopolyspora sp.
CCGACGCTTTCGATGCTCAGCCCGTGCGTGCGCTGGAAGTACTCGGGTAGCCAGTACATGAATCCCCAGAACATGAAGCCCCAGGAGAAGAAGCCGATCGCGACGAGCCAGAGGTTCCAGTTCGCCAGCAGGCCGCCCTGGTTCGCAACGCGCGGGAGTGCGTCGGAGGTGTTGCCCCGCCCGCCGGCGATGTGGGCGCGTTCGCGGTCACCTGCGTACGGGCTCTGGCCGGGAGTGTTGCGCAGCAGCCAGAAGGCGAGCAACGCCCACACCACGCCGACGCAGCCCATCACCCAGAACATGCCGCGCCAGCCGGTCAGGCCGATCAGCTGCGTCAGCAGCGGACCGCCGATCAGCAGGCTGCCGGACACCGCGACCCCGCCGATCAGGGACAGGGCGAGGCCCTGCTCGCGCGGCGGGAGCCAGCTGCTGACCAACCTGGTCGCGCCGGGCAGCGCGGGCGCCTCGCCGACGCCGAGGACCATGCGGATCAGCAGCAGTCCGGCGAACCCGCCCGCCAGCGGGATCAGCGCGGTGGCCAGCGAGAACAGCACGATGGCCGTCAGCAGCACGCGGCGCGGGCCGAACCGGTCCACCAGGAACCCCGACAGGAACGTGAACACCATGTACCCGACCGCGAACGCGCTGGAGATCGCGCCGTACTGGGTGGTGCTGATGCCGAACTCGTCCTGCAGCGGGCGGACCGCGAACGACACCGCGCTGCGGTCGATGTAGTTGATGACGATCAGCGAGACGACTAGTCCGATCGTGATCCAGCGAAAACGGGTGGTGGGCATGTTGTCGTCCCTCGGTCGTCAGTCGGTGAGCTGGTCGGTGAGCGTGCTGACCGCGGACAGGTCGGCCAGGCCGTAGGTGAGTTCGGTGATCCGCTCGGCGCGCCGGCCGGTGACCGCGCGGGCGGCGTTGCGGCGGAACTTCGTGGCGAGTTCTTCCGCCGAGAGCGGATTGCCGTCGCCACCGCGGTTGTGCGTGACGCGTTCGGTGAGTTCGGTTCCGTCGCGCAGCCGTGCGCGCAGCACCGCCGGGAATTGGTGCGGGAAGATCTCGTCGCACTCCGCGTCGGGGACGCAGGTGACCTTCGCGGCGAGCGCGAGTCGTTCCGGATCGGCGGCCGCGGCGTCGGTGAAGTCCTCGTGGAAAAGCCCTAGCCCGCCGCCGCCGAGCAACGCCGCCGCAACGGTGTAGGGGCCGGAGAAAGCGGCGTGGTAGCCGGATTTCGGGGCGGTTTTCTCCTCGCGCGGTTCGCCGATGGTGCGCAGGACCGCGGTCGGCGCGCGCAATTCGATGCTTTCGATCTCGTTCGGCGCCACGCCCCGCGCGCGCAACCGCAGCGCGGCGTCGACTCCGGCGTGGGTGAAGTGGTTGCAGGGATACGGTTTGAAGAAGATGCCGGGCAGTTCCCAGTGCTCGCCGAGTCCGTCGAGCAGCGCGTCGAGGTCGGCCTGGTCGCCGCAGAAGGCTTGCAGCAGGCCGAACCTGCCTTCCAGCACGGTCGGCGGACCGGTGATCCCGGTGCGCGCGAGGCCCGCGGCGGTCACCGCCGAATGCGCGGCCCAGCCGCAGTGCACCCGTTTGACCGTGCCGCCGGTGCGGTTCGCCTCCAGCAGACCGGAACCCATGCTGGCCGCGACGCCGAGCGCGTCCGCGATGCCCTCTGCGTCCACATCGGACAACATCGCGGCGGCCGCGGCG
>NZ_JAFRFW010000190.1:0-4880 GCF_017434145.1 Saccharopolyspora sp.
CTCTGCCGCCGAGCACGACTCCGCGGTGGCCCGGATCTCGCACCTGCCGCACGTGTTCGCGGAGATCTTGGCGGCGGTCGGCGCGGACGGCGGCCCGCTCGCGCTGTCGCTGGCGGCCGGTTCGTTCCGGGACACCACTCGCGTCGCCGGCAGTGATCCGGAGCTGGTGCGGGCGATGACCGAAGGCAACCGGGTCGCGCTGCTGGACGCGGTGGACGATGCGCTGGGCAGGCTCGGCGCCGCGCGGGGTTCGCTGGCCTCCACCGGCGCGCTGCAGACCACCGTGGACGCGGGTTTCCGAGCCAGGACCGAACTCGAAGAACTCGGCGCGAGCGCGCGCACCCGGACCACCGTGGCCTTGCGCGGCGACGACGACCTGCGCAAGCTGCGCGAACTCGGCGACCGCGGCGGCCGGGTGGTCTCGCTGGAGTCCGGTGGCGCGACGGTCGAACTGCCGACCCCTTGAGCTCGCGGCCTTTGCCCCGGCCAGCCGTTCGGTCAGCATTGGGGCATGGCCCGCGCCTTCGTGATCGACGCCGCTCGCACTCCGTTCGGCCGGTACCGGGGCGCCCTGTCCGGTCTCCGCACCGACGACCTCGCGGCGCTGCCGATCACCGAGCTGCTGCGGCGGCACGGGCCGGAAGGCAGTGACCTGCTCGACCCGGCGCAGGTCGACGACGTGCTCTACGGCAACACCAACGGAGCCGGTGAGGACAACCGCGACGTGGCACGGATGGCCGCGCTGCTGGCGGGCTTGCCCGCCACGGTCCCCGGCGTCACGTTGAACCGGCTGTGCGCCTCGGGCGGCGAATCGCTGGTGCAGGCCGCCCGGGCGGTCAAGGCCGACGAGGCGCAGCTGCTGATCGCAGGCGGCGTCGAAGGCATGAGCCGCGCGCCGTTCGTCATGCCGCGGCCCGAACAGGCCATGCCGGACCGGATGGAGGTCGTGTCCACTGCCGCGGGCTGGCGGCTGGTGAACCCGAAGCTCCCGGCGGCGTGGACGGTCCCGCTCGGGCACGCCGCCGAACGCAGCGCGCTCGACCTCGGCATCACCCGCGAACGCATGGACAACTACGCGCTGCGCTCGCACCGCCGCGCCTCGGCGGCGTGGGACGCCGGGGCGCACGACGGATTCGCGTTCCCGGTCAGCACGCCGGGCGGTGTTCTCGTGCGGCGCGACGAGTCGGTCCGCCCGGACACGAGCGAACGCAAACTCGCCAAGCTGGAGCCGGCGTTCTCCCCGGACGGTCCGGTCACGGTGGGCAACTCGGCTCCGCTGTCGGACGGCGCGCTGGCGGCGCTGATCGGCACGCAGGAGCGGGCCGAGCGGCTCGGCGTGCGCACGTGGGGCGAGCTGCTGGGGTCGGCGACCACCGGGACCGAACCGCACCACTTCGCGCTGGCCGCGGTGCCCGCGATCCGCAAGCTGCTGCGGCACCTGGGCATCGGCGCTGCGGACGTGGACCTGTGGGAGATCAACGAGACGTTCTCCGCGGTGGTGCTCGCCGTCCTGGAGCACTTGCCGGACGTCGACCGCGAGCGGGTCAACGTGCACGGCGGCGCGCTCGCCTACGGGCACCCGCTGGGCGCTTCGATGCCGCGTGTGGTGATCGACTTGTGCCGGCACCTGCGGCACCGCGGCGGCGGTCTCGGAATCGCGGCCGCTTCGGTGGGAGTCGGGCAGGGCATGGCGCTGGCCGTGCGCGCGTGACGTGGGAACGGGGCCGCCCCGCGTAGTGGACGACCCCGTTCCATGTCGCCGCCGGCCACTGCGGTCAAGACCACCCTCGCCAGGTCTCTCCGGTCAGCTTCGGCCGAGCAGCGGAGCAGGTGCTTACGAAGCTAGTGCCGCCGCGAGCCCCGCGCGCGCTGGAGCCCTGTTCTGCCAACACGTGCTGAGCTGCACGAAGGCCCCGGCATGACCGACGCGGTCGATCGGCACAACCCGCCGCGGCTGTCTCGAGTCAGCCCAACGGTTCAGCGGGCACCGCAGCCCACGCCGAACTGAGCGGATCCGCGTCCCCGGTCCCCGAGAACGCCACGTCGTCGATCGAGCCGATGGGCTGCGCCGGACAGACCGAGTTCGTCGCGAACGCAGCCCGCAGCGCGGGCAGTTCGTCCAGCAGCACCGGGCGCTGCACCTGCGGCACGCCGATCCGGTCGAGGCCTTCGGCGAGCACCTGCATGGTGATCCCGCACAGCATGTCGGCTTCCGGCCACACGACGCGCTCGCCGTCCCAGAAGGCGATGTTCCAGATCGAACCTTCGCTGATCCGGCCGCGACGGTCCACGAACAGCACGTCGTCGAAGCCTGCCGCCTGCGCCTGCCGACGCCGGTGCAGCACGCCGAGGAAGTCGTAGTGCTTCAGATGTGCCAAGTCCCGCTCGTACCCGATGCTCCGCACTCGCATCGGCGGGCCCGGCTCGCTGGTTTCCGGCCCGGCCACGATCACCAGCAGGTCGGGATCGACCGGCTGCACCGGCACTCCGGACCTGGCGAACACGTTGACCCGCACGGATACCGCCGCAGGCATGTCCCGCAACGCCGAACGGACCAGCTCGGCCACTCGTCCCGGCTCCAACGGGCGCCCGAACAGCTCCTGCGAGGAGTCCGCGAGCCTGCGCAGGTGATGCCGCCAGCCCGCGACCGCCCCGTCGCGAACCTGCATCGACGTGAAGTGCCCGTAGGTCTGCGCCGACCGCACCTGTTCGGGCGTCGCCGGCTCGCCGTTGATCTCCATGCGCAGGACTCCCACGGCAGGCAAGGGTAGCCGCCGATGAGCGGTGCGTAGCGACGTCTTCACCCGTAGATCATGGCGCTGAAAAACAGCCGTGGTGTCGTTTGCGCATTCCCCGCGAACGGAGGACAGATGAGCATCTACGACGAAATCGGCGGCGCGCCCGCGCTGGAAGTGGTGGTTTCGGAGTTCTACCGGAAAGTCCTGGCCGACCCGGCGCTGACCGAATTCTTCCGCGGTGTGAACATGTCCCGGCTGCAGGGCACGCAGGTCGAATTCTTCGCCGCCGCGCTCGGCGGCCCGGAACCGTATCGGGGTGCGTCGATGCGGCAGGTGCACCAGGGCCGCGGCATCGAGCAGCAGCACTTCGACCTGGTGGCGCAGCACCTGGCTGCGTCGTTGAACGAAGCGGGCGTACCGGCGGACACGGTGCAGCGCATCTTGACCACCATCTCGCCGCTGTCCGCCGACATCGTCACTGCCTACCACTCGTAGGTGACCGCGCGGATTCCACTGCCGCGGCGGGCCTCGGCGCCCCGCCGCGACGCAGGTCCTGTTTCCGCGACCCGCTGCTGCGGGTAAGCCTGGACAAGCGGTTGATCACCGCACAGCTGCGGGACCTGCGCCGGGCGGCCGGTTCGCAAGAGCGCCTCGGTGACCCCGCAGGTCCGCACCCGCGCGAAGGAGGTCCCTGATGAAGGCAGTGGTGTACCAAGGGCCGCGGCAGGTCGACGTCCAAGAGGTCCCGGACGCGCGCCTCGAGAAACCCACCGACGTGCTGGTCAAAGTCACCTCGACCAACGTGTGCGGCTCGGACCTGCACATGTACGAAGGCCGCACGGACTTCGAGCCCGGCCGCATCTTCGGGCACGAGAACGTCGGCGAGGTCGTCGAAGTCGGTTCCGGTGTGGACAAGGTCCGGGTCAGCGACATGATCTCGGCGCCGTTCAACGTCAGTTGCGGGCACTGCGAGAACTGCGAGCACGGCCTGACGAATTACTGCCTGCAAGCCAACGATCAGGAAGGCATGGCCGGGGCGGCGTACGGCTTCGCCGACATGGGCCCGTGGCCCGGCGGTCAGGCGGAGTTGCTGCGCGTGCCGTGGGGCGATTTCCAGTGCCTGCGGCTTCCGGAGGACGCGGCGGAGAAGGAGAACGACTACGCCATGCTCTCGGACATCTTCCCCACCGGCTGGCACGCCGTGGAGATGTCCGGGATGCGCCCCGGCGAAACGATCGTGATCTTCGGCGGCGGCCCTGTCGGGCTGATGGCCGCGCTCTCGGCCGGGATCAAGGGCGCGGCGAAGGTGCTGGTCGTCGATCGGCACCCGGACCGGCTCCGGCTCGCCGAGCAGATCGGCGCAATCCCGATCGACGACTCGAAGGCCCCCGCGGTCGATCAGGTGCTGGAGCGGACCGGCGGGCGCGGCGCCGACCGGGGCTGCGAGTGCGTCGGCTACCAGGCCCACGATCCGCAAGGCCGCGAGGACAACGCGACCACGCTGAACGACCTGGTCTCCTCGGTGCGGTTCACCGGCGGCATCGGCACGGTCGGCGTGTTCGTCCCGCAGGATCCGGGCGGCCCGGACGAGCTGGCCCGCAACGGGAAGGCCCGGTTCGACTTCGGCGACTTCTGGTTCAAGGGCCAGCAGATGGGGTGCGGCCAAGCCCCGGTCAAGCGCTACAACCGGCATCTGCGCAACCTGATCCACGAGGGCAAGGCCACCCCGTCCTGGATCGTCTCGCACGACCTGCCGCTGGATGAGGCGCCGAACGCCTACAAGCGCTTCGACGCCCGTGAAGACGGTTGGACGAAGGTGGTCCTGCATCCCGGCCGAACTTCGTGAAGCACCGACCGTTGCCCGGGGATCGGCGGATTTCCGGGCAGCGAACGACGTTCGGTCGCTTCTTTGACGGAGCAGGGCTTCCGTCTCGCTGACCCGCGAACGTCGCCGCGGCGGCACGCGGCCTGGCGCTGGGCGCCGAGTTCGCGGCGGGAGTTCGGCGATTCGATCCCCACAAGCAAAAAACCCCCTGCTGCACAGGGGGTTTTTGCTGTCTCGACCAGACGCGGGATGCAAGCTGATTTTCTCCGACTCGTTCGGTCATCAGGACTACATGCTGCAGGCTGCACAGGAATTCC
>NZ_JAFRFW010000191.1:0-4055 GCF_017434145.1 Saccharopolyspora sp.
GTGCTGCACCGCGCGGGCCTGCTCACCGGCGACGAGCTCGACGGGATGCTGCGCGGCCTCGACGAACTCGCCGCCGACGTCGAATCCGGCGCGTTCCAGCCGGTCGTCGCGGACGAGGACGTGCACACCGCGCTCGAACGCGGCCTGCTCGAACGGGTCGGCAACGACCTCGGCGGCAAGCTGCGCGCCGGCCGCTCCCGCAACGACCAGGTCGCCACCCTGTTCCGGATGTGGCTGCGGGACGCCACCCGCCGCGTCGCCTCCGGCGTCCTGGACGTGGTCGACGCCCTGGTCAGCCAGGCGCAAGCGCACCCGGATGCGGTGCTGCCGGGCCGGACCCACCTGCAGCACGCCCAGCCCGTGCTGCTCGCGCACCACCTGCTCGCACATTGCCAAGCGCTGCTGCGCGATGTGCAACGGATGCGGGACTGGGACGAGCGCACCGCGTTCTCCCCGTACGGATCGGGCGCGCTGGCCGGTTCCTCGCTCGGCCTGGACCCGCAGGCGGTGGCCGAGGAGCTCGGCTTCGACGGCGCCGTGGACAACTCCATCGACGGCACCGCCTCCCGCGACTTCGCGGCCGAATCGGCGTTCTGCCTGGCCATGCTCGGGGTGAACCTGTCCCGCGTGGCCGAAGAAGTGATCATCTGGAACACCGCCGAATTCGGCTACGTCACCCTCGACGACGCCTGGGCCACCGGCAGCTCGATCATGCCGCAGAAGAAGAACCCGGACGTCGCCGAACTCGCCCGCGGCAAGTCCGGCAGGCTGCTCGGCAACCTGACGAGCCTGCTGACCACGCTCAAGGCCCAGCCGCTGGCCTACAACCGCGACCTGCAGGAGGACAAGGAACCGGTCTTCGACTCCGTCGAGCACCTGGACCTGCTGCTGCCCGCGATGGCCGGGATGCTCGGCACCCTCACCTTCCACACTGACCGGATGGCCGAACTCGCGCCGGCCGGTTTCACGCTGGCCACCGACATCGCCGAGTGGCTGGTGCGGCAGGGCGTCCCGTTCCGCGTGGCGCACGAAGCCTCGGGGGAGTGCGTGCGGCTGGCCGAAGCCCGCGGCGTCGGCCTGGACGAACTGACCGACGACGAACTGTCCGGAGCGCACGCCGCGCTCACCCCCGCAGTCCGCGAGGTGCTCACCGTGCCCGGCTCGGTCGCCTCCCGCGACGCGCACGGCGGAACCGCCCCTGCGCGGGTCTCCGAGCAGCTCACGCGCGTCGTCGAAGCGGTCCGCGCGCACCGGGCGTGGTCGTCGGCCGGAGAACCCCGCGAACACGGCCGGTAGTGTCCGGGCCGTGCATCAGGTGACTAGCGACGAACTCGCGCACGACCCGCTTCGGGTGGCTCGGCGGCTGCTCGGCTGCGAGCTGCACTCGACCGGCCCCGAAGGCGAAGTGCGGGTGCGGCTGGTCGAGGTCGAGGCGTACCGCGGGGGCGACGACCCGGCCTCGCACTGCTACCGCGGCCGAACCGAGCGCAACGCCGTGATGTTCGGTCCGGCCGGGCACCTGTACGTCTACTTCGTCTACGGAATGCACTTCTGCATCAACGTGGTGTGCCTGACCGACGGCGTCCCCGGCGCGGTGCTGCTGCGCGCCGGGGAGGTCGTGACGGGCGGCGAACTCGCCAAGCAGCGCCGTCCCGCCGTGCGCAAGCAGAGCGCGGTCGCCAGCGGGCCCGCCAGGCTCGCAGGTGTCCTCGGGATCACCCGCGAGCACAACGGCATCGACCTGACCTCCCCGGATTCTCCGATCAGGCTCTACAACGGTGACACGGTCGACGAGGACGACGTCCGCACCGGACCCCGCGTCGGTGTCGCCACCGCGGTCGATCTGCCGTGGCGGTCCTGGATCGACGGCTCGCCGTCGGTCAGCACCTACCGGCTCGGCGGGCGCCGCAGAATCCGGGACCGGACGTAAAACCGCTGGCGCAGGTGCGCGAAACTGGTGCTCGTGAGCGAGCACATCCTTGACGAGCTGTCCTGGCGCGGCCTGATCGCGCAATCCACCGACCTCACCGCGCTGCGCGCGGACCTGAGCGAGGGCCCGCTCACCCTCTACGCGGGCTTCGACCCGACCGCGTCCAGCCTGCACGCCGGGCACCTGATCCCGATCCTCACGCTGCGCCGCTTCCAGCTCGCCGGGCACCGCCCGGTGATCCTCTCCGGCGGCGCCACCGGTCTCATCGGCGATCCCCGCGACGTTGGCGAGCGGAACCTGCACGACGTGTCCACCGTGCGGGACTGGACCACCAGGATCGGCGATCAGCTCGCCAAGTTCGTCGACTTCGACGACTCACCGACCGGTGCGGTCGTGGCCAACAACACCGACTGGACCGCCGAGCTGCCGGTCACCGAGTTCCTGCGCGACGTCGGCAAGCACTTCTCGATCAACACCATGCTGGCCAGGGACACCGTCAAGCGGCGGCTGGAGGGCGACGGCATGTCCTACACGGAGTTCAGCTACATGCTGTTGCAGGCCAACGACTTCGTGCAGCTGTACCGCAGGCACGGCACCCGGCTGCAGCTCGGCGGCTCCGACCAGTGGGGCAACATCGTCGCAGGCGTGGACCTGCTGCGCCGGCAGGAGAACGTCACCGGGCACGCCCTGACGCTGCCGCTGGTCACCGACGCCGAGGGCCGCAAGTTCGGCAAGTCCACCGGCGGCGGCAACGTGTGGCTCGATCCGGAGCTGACCTCGCCGTACGCCTGGTACCAGTACTTCGTGAACTCCGCGGACGCGGACGTCGGCAAGTACCTGCGCCTGTTCACCTTCCTCGACAGCGAGGAGATCGAGGACTTGGAGCGGCTCACCGCCGAGCGGCCCCAGCAGCGCGCCGGCCAGCGCAGGCTCGCCGAAGAGCTCACGACGTTCGTGCACGGCGCCGAGCAGACCCGCCAAGTCATCGCTGCCAGCCAGGCCCTGTTCGGCCGCGGCGAACTCGCCGAACTCGACGAGCCCACGCTGGAGGCCGCGATGGCCGAGATCCCCACCGGCGAGGTCCGCCTCGCCGACGAGCCCACCATCGTCGACCTGCTCGTCGAAGCCGGCCTGGCCCAGGGCCGAGGCGCCGCCCGGCGCACCGTCAACGAGGGCGGGGCCTACCTCAACAACACCAAAATCGCTGATGAGAGCTGGTCCGTGGCGAAGGACGACCTGCTGCACGGCCGCTGGCTCATCGTCCGACGTGGCAAGCGTCACACTGCGGGGATCAAGGTGCTGTACTAGCCTGATCTCGACGCCGGAAACGGTGGCTGACCTGCGGGTTCGCGATCTTCCGGCGGCGCTGCGGGCTGGCTTGACTTCGCCCCCGGCAGCGCGTAACTTTCTTGGAGTCAGCGCGGAACGGGCCGACATACGGACCGGGCGCGACGGGGGGACCGCAAACAACGCTTTCGCCGATGGTGTTAGCGTGGGCGGACCCGGTGAAACGAACTCAACATTGCTCCGCCGACCGCGGCCCGGGAGGCCCCGAAAGCAAAAGGGACCCCCGGCGAAACCGCGAAAACGGGGTAAGCTAGAGTGTTTCACATCAGCAAGACGAAGAGATGACTCCCCGGGGTTTTGGTGCCTGGTTGGTGCTGGGGTTCTGGTGTGGGTGTGTTCTTTGAGAACTCAACAGCGTGCCGATGATGGTGAGTGGTAGTACTTACTTTGTTTTTGCTCTGACCATTGTTTTGGTTGGGGTGCCTCGTTTATTTTTCGGGGCAGGATTTTTCTCTGATCATTGTTGGAGAGATTGATCCTGGCTCAGGACGAACGCTGGCGGCGTGCTTAACACATGCAAGTCGAACGCTGAAGCCCTTCGGGGTGGATGAGTGGCGAACGGGTGAGTAACACGTGGGTAATCTGCCCTGCACTCTGGGATAAGCCTTGGAAACGGGGTCTAATACCGGATAGGACACATCGCCGCATGGTGTGTGTGTGGAAAGTTCCGGCGGTGCAGGTTGAGCCCGCGGCCTATCAGCTTGTTGGTGGGGTGATGGCCTACCAAGGCGACGACGGGTAGCCGGCCTGAGAGGGTGACCGGCCACACTGGGACTGA
>NZ_JAFRFW010000192.1:0-2852 GCF_017434145.1 Saccharopolyspora sp.
CGCGAGGGGGGCGAGCCGCCCGGGGACTGCTTCCACGGCGGCGACCGCTCGCTCCGGCCAAGATCCGTTGCGCGTAGCCTGGCCGGGTCGTGGACATTCCGGACGAGTCCGCCGCAACGGCGGGACCACCTCCCGCAGTGCGCGTGCCCCGCCGCGCCCTCGTGGTCCTCGCGGGTCTGCCCGGAGCCGGCAAGAGCACCCTGCTGCGCAGGCTCACCGCTCCCGTGGGAACCGTCGTGCTCGACTCCGAGCAGGTCCGCGCCCGGCTGCGTGCCGCGCTGCCCGCGCAGCTGCCCTACCGCTGGTACCGGCCGCTGGTGCACGCCGTGCACCGCGCGCGCATCGCCTGGTTCTGCTGCACCGCGCGCGGCCTGGTCGTGGCGCACGAGCCGTCGACCCGCGGCGGCACCCGGCTCATGCTCGTGCTGTTCGCCGTGCTGACCGTGCGGCCCCGCTTGCTGGTGTGGTTGCACGTCGGGCCGGAAGAAGCACTGGCGGGCCAGGAGGCGCGGGGGAGGCTGATCCGCAGCCGCGCGTTCCGGCTGCACGTGCATCGGGCGTACCGAGTGCATCGGACGCTGCTCGCGGGCGGACGGCTGCGGGGTTGGCAGCATGTGCTCTTGTTCACCCGCAAGGACATCGAGCGCGGGCTCGAGCTGCGAACGCCGAGGTGAGATTCGTCCCGAAGGCGCGGGTGGGTGCGGGGCCGGGGCGGGGTGATCGCTATCCTGGTCGGTGACGGTGCGGCGGTACGACGCCGCACTTGGCTGAGACAGCGAGCTGCGAGTGACTGGCAACAGTGTGTGTGCGTGCCAGGTGTGCGCGGCTTGAATTGCGCTAGCAGCACCTCCCGTGCCCCTCGGGCGTCTGCCCCTCGGGTGTCGATGGCGGAGCTGCGTTCGGACCTGACTGTTGCGCCTCGCCGCGGGCACGCCGGCGGTGCAGGGCCGTGTGACGCATCCGTTCAGCCCCTGGCCACCACCGACCGAGGAGACTCGCTACATCCATGTCTCGAACCGAGGACGTAATTTCCGACCGGGCAGCGGAATTCCCGGCCGCGATCGCCGAAGCTCCGGCGGCGCCGGACGCGACCGCGACCGCCGCGGAAGCCGCGGAAACCCCCGGAACAGCGGAATCCGCTCAGCCCGCTGAGTCCGCGCAAGCCGAACCGGCCGCAGCGGAATCCGCTCCCGCAACCGATCCGGAACCGGCCGAGCAGACCGAGCAAGCTGACCAGGCCGAGCAGGCCGAGCAGACGGACCAGGCCGCGAGCCGGAACGGCTTCGACGCCCTCGCGCTCGACCCGCTGGTGCGCAAGGTGCTCGGCGAACTGGGCTACGAGAACCCGTCCCCGATCCAGGCGCAGACCATCCCGCCGCTGCTGGACGGCCACGACGTGATGGGCCTCGCGCAGACCGGCACCGGCAAGACCGCCGCGTTCGCGCTGCCCATCCTCAGCCGCATCGACCTGGACGCCCCCGGCCCGCAGGCGCTGGTGCTCGCGCCCACCCGCGAGCTGGCGATCCAGGTGGCCGAGGCGTTCGAGCGCTACGCCAAGCACCTGCCCGGCTTCCACGTGCTGCCGATCTACGGCGGCCAGAGCTACGGCCCGCAGCTGGCCGGGCTCAAGCGCGGCGCGCACGTCGTCGTCGGCACGCCCGGCCGGCTGATCGACCACCTCGACAAGGGCTCGCTGAACCTCAGCGCGCTGAACCACCTGGTGCTCGACGAGGCCGACGAGATGCTGCGGATGGGCTTCATCGAGGACGTCGAGCGGATCCTGCAGTCGGTGCCGCAGCAGCGGCAGGTGGCGCTGTTCTCGGCGACCATGCCGGGCGCGATCCGCAAGATCAGCCAGTCCTACCTGCGCGAGCCGGTGGAGATCTCGGTCAAGACCAGCACCAGCACCGCCACCAACATCAGCCAGCGCTACGTCCCGGTGCGCGGCCCGCAGAAGATGGACGCGCTGACCCGCATCCTCGAAGTCGAGAAGTTCGACGCGATGATCGTGTTCGCGCGCACCAAGCAGCTCACCGAGGAACTCGCGGAGAAGCTGCAGACCGCCGGGTTCAACGCCGCGGCGATCAACGGCGACGTGCCGCAGGCGCAGCGCGAACGAACCATCGGCCACCTGCGCGAGGGCCGCATCGACGTGCTGGTCGCGACCGACGTGGCCGCCCGCGGGCTGGACGTCGAACGCATCTCGCACGTGCTCAACTACGACATCCCGCACGACAGCGAGTCCTACGTGCACCGCATCGGGCGCACCGGCCGCGCCGGGCGCAGCGGCGAGGCGATCCTGTTCGTCTCCCCGCGTGAGCGGCACATGCTGCGCTCCATCGAGAAGGCCACCCGCCAGAGCATCGAGCAGATGGACCTGCCGACCGTCGATGCGGTCAACGACCAGCGGCTCGCGAAGTTCGCCCAGAACATCAGCGACACGCTGCAGAAGGGCAACCTGGAGCTGTTCCAGAAGCTCGTCGAGGAGTACGAGCGCAACCACGAGGTGCCCGCCACCCAGGTCGCGGCGGCGCTGGCGAGCATGGTGCAGGGCGACCGCCCGCTGCTGCTGGAGCCGGACCCGGAGCCGGACAAGCAGCGCCGCAACCGCGGCGGCGGGTTCGAACCGGCCGGTCCGGAGACCGACACGTACCGCGTCGAGGTGGGCCGCCGGAACCGCGTGACGCCCAGCGCGCTGGTCGGCGCGCTGGCCAACGAGGGCGGGCTGCACAGCAAGCACATCGGGCACATCGACATCCGCGACGCCCACACGCTCGTCGAGCTGCCCGCCGAGCTGCCCGAGGAGATGCTGTGCAAGCTGCGCAAGACCCAGGTCGCCGGGCGCGGCCTGC
>NZ_JAFRFW010000193.1:0-2566 GCF_017434145.1 Saccharopolyspora sp.
CCCGCGTGGTCGCCGGGAGCGCACATCGACGTGGTCCTGCCGTCCGGGCGTCAGCGCCAGTACTCGCTGTGCGGCGATCCGGCGGATCGCGGCTGCTACCGGATCGCGGTTCGCCGGATCGCCGACGGCGGCGGGGGTTCGCGCGAAGTGCATGCCGAGCTGGACGTCGGGAGCCGCATCACCGCGCGGGGACCGCGCAACGCCTTCCCGTTCATCCGGGCGCAGCGCTACCTGTTCGTGGCCGGCGGCATCGGCATCACCCCGATCCTGCCGATGGTGCGTGCCGCAGCTGCCGCGGGCACCGATTGGCGCTTCGTCTATTGTGGACGGTCGCGGGAGTCGATGCCGTTCTTGGACGAGATCGCCCGGCTGGCCCCGGAACGGGTTTGGGTCCGCCCGGACACCGAGTACGGAGTCCCGGTCTCCAGCGGTGAATTGCTGGAGCACGCACCGGAGGACGCCACGGTGTACTGCTGCGGCCCGGTACCGATGATCACCGGTGTGCGGATGGACCTGGCCATCAGCCGGGCTGCCGAGCTGCACTCCGAACGGTTCTCGGCGCCGCCGATCGTCGACGGGAAACCGTTCGACCTGCATCTCGAGCGCACCGGCCGCGCGCTGCACGTCCCCGAAGACCGGACGGCGCTGGAGGTGGTGCGAGAAGCGCTCCCCGATGTCGCCTACTCCTGCAGGCAAGGCTTCTGCGGCACCTGCAAGGTGGGCCTGCTCAGCGGCACCGCCGAGCACCGCGACCACGTGCTCACCGACGATGAGCGGGCCGATTCCATGACGATCTGCGTTTCCCGCGCCGAACAAGGCCCGCTGGTGCTCGACCTCTGACGGACCCTCCGCAACGACCTGTTGGAACCGGCGCAGACTCGCTGCCGGACTGCGCGCACGACGTTCCGCAATCGGGCGCGGACATGCTCTACTACACCGCCGAAGGGCTTCATCACCGCCCGGGCTCACCCACGACCTGAGTCCGCGCCACCCGCGAGGAGACGACGTGGACCACGACAACTCCGCGAACCGATCGATCGCCGAGGCTGCCGTGGCGGCGTTCGCCGCCGGGTGGCGAGCTCCGCACCCGCACGCCTGGGACGACCTGCTAGCCGAAGAAGCGGAGCTGGTCCAGCCGCTGCTGCGGCACCGGGTGGGCAGGCACGCGCTGGCCGAGGAGTACGGGCGGCTGCTCGAGCTCATCCCGGATCTGAGAGGTGAGGTGCTGCGCTGGGCGGCCGAAGGCCGCACCGTGCGGATCGAGCTGCGGCTGACCGGAACGCTCGGCCGGTTGCCGCTGCGGCTGGCGGTCACCGATCAGCTCACCCTCGACGAGGACGGCCGCATCCTGCGCAGGCAGGCCCGGCTCGATCCGCTGCCCGCGGTGGCGCTGCTCGCCCGGCAGCCCGCGGCGTGGCGGCGCTGGTGGAACTCCGGGGTCGGGCCGTTGCTGGTGCGGCGGAAGTTCTTGCCGCACGACCTCGAACACGTGCCCACCCCGCCGCTCGTGCGCGCGCTCGCGTTCGGGCGGCTGCTGTTGGCGGTTTCGGCCTGGGTGGCGCCGCAGCGCTCCGCCCGGCTGGTCGGCCTGGCAGCAGACGGCCCGCGGGAGAACTACCTGATGCGGGTGTTCGCCGGACGCGCCGCGGCCCTCGGGCTCGGCACGCTCACCAGCCGCGGGCGCCGGCAACGCCAGTGGCAGCGGCTCGGGCTGCTGGTGGATCTTTCCGACACCGCAGCGGCCTTCTCGCGCGGAATGTCGACCAGGGCCCGGGTGCTCGGCCTGCTGGTGACGGGCGGTTACGCCGCTGCCGGGATCAGCGCGCTGCGCTCGGAGCCGGAGGACGCCTCAGTGCAGGAAACCGCTCCCGGCCCGGACGAAGTTCGGTAGCGCACGCCCAAGCGCAATCCGCCGGTACCCCGCTCACGCCGACACCGGCGGCCGCGCCATCGACCACGGCGCGGCCTGCTCCAGCTGGGCGGCGAGCCGGATCAGCACGTCCTCGCGCCCGTACGCGGCGACGAACTGCACCCCGATCGGCAAACCATCGGGATTCCGGTGCAGCGGCAGCGAAATCGCCGGCTGCCCGGTGATGTTGAACGGCACGGTGAACGCGATCTTCTCGCCTACCGCGGCAGCGAGCTCGGCCGGTGCCAGCGCGGTCGGCGCGAGTTCACCGAGCTGCCACGGCGGCGTCGCCAGCGTCGGCGTGACCAGCACGTCCAGCTCCTGCTCCCACAGCGCGGCCGCCTCTCGCGCCCATTGCTGCCAGGTGTGCAAACCGGAGAGCCACTGCGTGGCGGGCGCCGAGCGGCCCACTTCGGCAGTCCGCGCGTTCATCGGTTCCAGCTCACCGAGGTCGATCCGCCTGCCGATGCGCTGCGACCAGCGGTCGACCTCCCAAGCGACGATGGTCCCGAACACGGCGGAAAAACCCTCGAGTATCGCGGGCGAGTCCAGCACCGCTGCCGCGGACGGCTCGACGTGGTGCCCGAGCGACTCCAGCAGTCGCGCGGCTTCATCCACCGCTGCGACGCAATCCTGGTGCGGCTGACCGGCCGCTCC
>NZ_JAFRFW010000194.1:0-6209 GCF_017434145.1 Saccharopolyspora sp.
CCGCGCGGTCTGCCGGGCGGCCGCCTTGCGGTCGCCCGCGGCACGCGGTCCGAACGCGACGTTCTCCAGCGCGGTCAGGTTCGGGAACAGCAGCGCGTTCTGCGCGAGCAGCCCGACGCCCCGGCGGTGCGTGGGCACGTGGATCTGGCGCTCGGCGTCGCACCACACCTGCTGCTGCAGCTGCACCCGCCCGCGGTCCGGATCGAGCAGCCCGGACAGCACCGACAGCAGCGTCGACTTGCCCGCCCCGTTCGGTCCGAGCACCGCGAGCACCTCGCCCGGCGGCACGTCCAGTTCCGCGTGCAGCGCGAACTCGGCGCGGTGGAACTCGATCTCGGCGTGCAGCCCGCTCACCCGCGTCCCTCCACGGCTTTCGTGCCCGCCAGGCCGATCACCAGCAGCGCCAGCACCACCAGCAACAGCGACATCGCCACCGCGGCGTCCACATCGGACTGCGCGGTGGTGTAGATGGCCAGCGGCAGGGTTCGGGTGGTGCCCTGCAGGCTGCCCGCGAACGTGATCGTCGCGCCGAACTCGCCCAGCGCGCGGGCGAACGTGAGCACCACGCTGGAGCCCAGCGCGGGCAGCAGCAGCGGCACCGTGACCCGCCGGAAGGTCAGCCACGGTCCGGCGCCGAGCGTGGCCGCGACCTGCTCGTACCGGGCATCGGCCGAGCGCAGCGCGCCTTCCAGCCCGACCACCAGGAACGGCATCGCCACGAACGTCTGCGCCAGCACCACGGCGGCCGTGGTGTAGGGCAACCGCAGCCCCGCCAGATCGAGCAGGCCGCCGACCGGACCGGTCCGCCCGAGCAGGTACAGCAGCGCCAGCCCGCCCACGACCGGCGGCAGCACCAGCGGCAGCAGCACCACGGCACGCAGCACCCGCAGCCCGCGCAGCCGGGCGCGCGCCAGCACGACCGCGAGCGGCCCGCCCAGCACCAGCGACAACGCGGTCGCGACGAACGAGGTGCGCACCGACAGGTTCAACGCGTCCAGCGCGGCCGGACTGCTCAGCAGCGCGGGCAACCGGGCCGCGTCGACGCGGGTCAGCAGCCCGAGCACGGGCAGGACGATCAGGGCCAGCGCGAGCACCGCGGGCAGCCACAGGACTCCCGGCACGGCCACGGCCCGCAACGGACGTCGTGCCCTCAAGGAGTCCCGAACCCGTGCTGCCCGAGCACTTCCGCACCGGCCGGGCCGCGCACGAACTCCAGGAACCTGGCGGCCAACTCCGGTTCCGCGGCGCCCTTGACCGGCACGATCGGGTAGTCGTTGATCGCCGTGTCGGCCGCGGGGAACTCGACCGAGTCGACCTGCCCGGCCGCGGCCTTCGCGTCCGAGACGTACACCAGCCCGGCGTCCGCCTCACCCGCGGTGACCTTGCGCAGCACCGACTTCACGTCGTTCTCCTCGCTGGCCGCGCGCACCTGCACGCCGGCGGCCCGCTCCGCGGTCTGCGCCGCCGCCCCGCACGGGACCTGCGGCGCGCACTGCACCACGTCCCGGCCGGGCGCGTTCAGGTCGGCCAGCGAACGGATGTTGCCCGGGTTCCCCTTCGGCACCGCGATGGTCAGCTTGTTCGTGGCGAAGGTCTGCGGCTCGCCCGCGGCGACTCCGGCGCTGGTCGCCTTGGTCATGTTCTTGGTGTCCGCGGAGGCGAACAGGTCGGCCTGCCGCCCCTGCTTGAGCTGTTCGGCCAACGTGGACGAACCGGCGTAGTCGAACTGCAGGCGCACCCCGGGGTTCTCGGCGCTGAACCGCTGCCCGAGCTGGTCGAACGACTCGGTCAGCGAAGCCGCCGCGAGCACCGTCACCGTCCGCTCGCCCTGCGGCTGCTCCTGCCCCGCCGCCGAACACCCCGCCAGCAGCGCCAATCCGGCCAGCCCGGCGACGCCCCTGCCGACGATCTTGCCCTTGCCCACGATCAGCCTCCCGGTGTCTCCACCACGACGGTGGTCGACTTGACCACCGCCACCGCCAGCACTCCCGGTTGCAGCCCCAGCTCCTGCACGGCTTCGGTGCTCATCAGCGACACCACCCGGTGCGGGCCGCACTGCAGCTCCACCTGGGACATCACCCGGTCCGAGACGATTTCGGTGACCAGCCCGACGAGCCGGTTGCGCGCCGAGCGGCCCACACCCGAGGGATCCGGCACGGATCGGGCCTGCGCACGCGCGAACTCGGCGAGTTCCGCGCCGTCCACGACGAGCCTGCCCGCGTCGTCCCGCTGCGCGGCCAGCTGGCGCGCGTCGACCCAGCGGCGGACGGTGTCATCGCTGACCCCGAGCAGGCCGGCGGCCTCCGATATCCGGTAGTGCGGCACAGTCGGGCAGAATACTTCCGCAGTTGCGGCTGAAACAGTGCCATTTCCCACGCAACCGCGGAATCGCTCCGCTCCCGCGGATGTCTGCGCAGTTCACCGCCGGTGCAAGCATGATCGGCAGAAGCTCGAAATACCGCTGCGTGCGGGGTTAGGGTCGAACTGTGAACGCAGTGGACCTGGGAATCCCGGCGGTGCGCGCCGAGACCGACAGCTCGGCGCGCCCGGACACCCCGGCGCTGATCGACCGCTTCGGGCGGGTGGCCACCGACCTGCGGGTGTCGCTGATCGACAAGTGCAACCTGCGCTGCACCTACTGCATGCCCGCCGAAGGCCTGCCCTGGATGAAGCGCCAGGAGATGCTCGACACCGACGAGATGATCCGGGTGATCTCGCTCGCGGTGCGCGAACTGGGCATCACCAACGTGCGGTTCACCGGCGGGGAACCGCTGCTGCGCCAGGACCTCGTCGACGTCATCGCCGCCACCAGCGCACTTCCCGGGAACCCGAAGACCTCGCTGACCACCAACGGCATCAACCTCGGCCGCTACGCCGACGCGCTGGTCGATGCGGGCCTGGACCGGGTCAACGTCTCGCTGGACACGCTGCGCCCGGACACCTTCCGCGAGCTGACCCGCCGGGACCGCTTCGACGACGTGCTGGCCGGGCTGGCCGCGGCCAAGTCCACCGGGCTGGAACCGGTCAAGGTCAACGCGGTGCTGCTGCGCGGGCAGAACGACGACGAAGCGGGCGACCTGCTGCGGTTCTGCCTGGAGCAGGGCTACCAGCTGCGGTTCATCGAGCAGATGCCGCTGGACCCGCAACACGGCTGGGACCGCGCGCAGATGGTCACCGCGGACGAGATCCTGGAGCAGCTCGCCGCCGAATTCAGCCTGACCCCGCACGCGGCCGAGCGCGGCTCGGCACCCGCCGAGCGCTGGCTGGTCGACGGCGGGCCCGGCACGGTCGGCGTGATCGGCTCGGTGACCCGGCCGTTCTGCGCGGCCTGCGACCGCACCCGGCTCACCGCGGACGGGCAATTGCGGTCCTGCCTTTTCTCCACCACGGAAACCGACCTGCGCGGGCCGCTGCGGTCCGGCGCGGACGACGCGGAACTGGCCCGGCTGTGGCGGGACACGATGTGGGCGAAGGCGGCCGGGCACGGGATGGACTCCTCCGGTTTCGCCCAGCCGTCCCGGCCGATGAGCGCGATCGGGGGTTGAGCGCTGATGACCACGCGATCCACGGAGCAGCCCGAACGCCGAGCGGTGGCGGTGCGCGTGCGCTACTTCGCGGGCGCGCGGGAGGCCGCCGGTGTGGCCGAAGAGACGGTGCAAGTGGCGCCCGCTCTCCCGAACGACGCGGTGCTGGCTTCTGACGTGGTGGATGCCGTGCTGAGCTCGCACGGCAGGCGGCTGGCCCAGGTGGTCGCCGCGTGCAGCTTCCTGCTCAACGGCGTCGCGGTGCGGGACCGCGGGGCCGAGGTCGCCGAGGGCGATGAGCTGGACGTGCTGCCGCCGTTCGCGGGTGGCTGAACCGCCGCCCCGCCGCGGCGTTCGCGGCTACTCCAGGGTTCGCGGCTACTCCTTATTTATCCGCCCGCGCAGGCGCGTGTGCGCGAATACAACATGGCCCCGCGTGTCTGACACGCTCTAACGAGTGATGTTGCGGTGTGCGATCGAGCGGCCCCGCTGCGCCTCTCCGCGTCGGCTCCGGACGGCTCTCGGCCGACCCGTGCTGCGACTTGATGGAGCTCGCCGATCTTCCCTGATTTGATCACACCACCGAGCAACCGCTGCTACTTTGCGTAATCTAGGTTGATCACTGCGTGATCGCGTCGCGAGCCGGATCCACGCGCGCCAGGACCGTGATCGAGGCGCCCGGGGAAGGTTGCGAGTCGTCGACGGGCAGGTTTCCCGCCCGCTAAAGGGGTGAGCCACGCCTCACTGACGGTGATCGATATCGGGCCGGAAACGGGACGATAACGGCCCCCTGATCAGCGAAAATGATCGGGATCGACAGGCCCCGAACGCTCGTTACTGTGACGACCGTCACATGAACTCTGATTTCCGCTTCGTCCAACAGTTACGTAGTGTCGCTCCCCGGTCGGCCCCGAACCGATCAGCAAGGACCCGGAAGTCCGCAGCGCCGAACCCTGTCCGGCGGGCTTCCAACCCCCGAAACCGAACACACCGGACAGGGGCGGGAAAGCACCACGGGCGCCCCGAACGCCCACGAGTGCGGATGCTCCCCGAGCCGGGACGGGCTGCCAGCAGCCCGAACCCGACATGGCTCAACTCGCAGGCGCGGCAGGAGAGGGACATGGCTCGCAACGCAGGTAAGCACCGGAAACCTTCGACCTCCAGCGTCACCCGCAACGCCGCCCGGATCGCCGTCGCAGGCGCCGTGGTCGCAGCCCCGATCGCGATCGCAGCGCCCGCCAACGCGGCCGACTGGGACAAGCTCGCGCAGTGCGAGAGCAGCGGGAACTGGAGCGCCAACACCGGCAACGGGTTCTCCGGTGGTCTGCAGTTCACTCCGTCGACCTGGAAGGCCTACGGCGGTTCGCAGTACGCCTCGAACGCCAAGGACGCCAGCCGCGAAGAGCAGATCCAGGTGGCCGAGAAGGTCCTGCAGGCGCAGGGCCCCGGCGCCTGGCCGGGCTGCACTTCCAAGACCAGCTGGACCAGCGGCAGCACCAGTGGCAGCTCCAGCAAGGCCAGCAGCTCCTCGGACGACAGCTCCTCGAAGAGCAGCAAGAAGTCCGAGAGCAGCTCCTCGAAGAGCAGCAAGAAGTCCGCGGTGAAGTCCGGCGGCTCGGACTACACCGTGCAGGCCGGGGACACCCTGGGCAAGATCGCCAAGCAGTACGGCGTGAACTACCAGGACATCTTCGAGCGCAACGGCAACGTGCTGCAGGACCCGAACATGATCTTCCCGGGTCAGCAGCTCGACATCAAGTGATCACCCGCCGGGCCCGGCCCGGCGCTCCGGAGCAGGTCGGCCGGCTCCGCTCCCCCGTGCGGACCGGCAGGCCCCTCCACTCGGGACCCTGCCGCCATCCCCCAGCGGCAGGGTCCCGTTTCGTTCCCGCACCAACTGAAAAGAATCAGGGGCAGTTGACCCATTCCTCGGCGCCGTCGTGGAACACCTGGCGCTTCCAGATCGGCAGCCGGCGCTTGACCTCGTCGACCAGTTCGGCGCACACCTCGAACGCCTCCTTGCGGTGGTCTGCGGAGACCGCGCAGGCCAGCGCGACGTCCCCGATGCCGAGCCTGCCGACGCGGTGCGCCACTGCCAGCGCGCGAACGCCCGCGCGGCCCGCGGCCAGTTCGTCGGCGACCTCGCGGATCACGTCGTTGGCAGAGGGGTGGCCGACGTATTCGAGTTCGCTGACGCCGCGGCCGCCGTCGTGGTCGCGCACCACACCGCTGAACGTCACGACCGCGCCTGCGGCTCGGTGCTCGACCCGCGCGGCCAGGTCTTCGACGTTCAGCGGCTCCGCGGTCACCTCGGCCTGCAGCACGTCGGTGGGCACGATCTCCGGCTCGTGGTGATGTGCGTGCGCTTCTGGCGCCTGGACGTGATCGCCGCCGTGCAGCTGGTCCACCGCGTGCTCGAGCACCCCGTCGAGCACGCCGAGCCCGTCCGCGACTCCGCCGCGCGAGCCCGGCAGGTTCACGATCAAGGTCCGTCCGCTCACCCCGGCCAGGCCGCGGGAGAGCACCGCGGTCGGCACCTGCGGAAGCCCCGCCGCGCGGATCGCGTCCGCCAGGCCCGGGACCGGGTGGTCCAGCACCTCCGCGGTGACCTCGGGAGTGCGGTCGTTCGGGTTGATACCGGTGCCGCCGGTCGTGAGCACCACCGCGACCTCGTCGGCGACCGCG
>NZ_JAFRFW010000195.1:0-2008 GCF_017434145.1 Saccharopolyspora sp.
AGCAGGTCCAGCGGCACCACCCCGGCGGTGGCGGCACCGGGCCGGGACATCGCGGCCACGAGCACTCCGCCCAGCCCCTCCAGCAGCGCCTGCCCGAGCATGTCCGAGAGCTGCAGCGCGGCCGAGTTGAGCCCGCGCCGCTGCGGTTCCGACAGCGACAGCACCCGGACCGAGGTGCTGGAGATCGCGATGCCCATGCCCGCACCGCCCAGCGACCACAGCCCGAACACCGCCCACGCGGGCCCCCAGGCCGGTGCGATCAGCACCAGTCCGGCGACCGCGGTAGCCACCAGCAGCAGACCAGCGCCGACCAGGTACTCCCGCCGGATATCACGCCGGGAGCTCTGGAAGAACGCACCGGCCGACCAGCCCAATGATCCGACGGTGAGCGGAATTCCGGCCGTGGCAGGCGAGTAGCCGTGCACGACCGACAGCGTCAGCGGCACGAACGCCTGCGCGGTGATGAACACCCCCGCGAGCAGCCCGCGCGCGAGCACCATCACCGGAATCCCGGACTGCCCGCTGAAGGTGCCGCGCGGCAGCAGCATTCGCAGCGACGGAGCCAGCACGAGCAGCGCCACGACGCCGATCACCACGACCGGCACGGAGGTGTTCCCGTCCGTCGCGGTCTGCGCCGCCCAGTTCACCCCGACGACCCCGGCCGCAGCACCCACCGCAGCCAGCGGCAATCCCGGCGCACCGGCCGGGGATGCGGTCTCACCGGCCCCGAGCCGCCGCACCGTCGGCACCAGCAGCAACGCCCCCACCAGCATCAACGGCGCGAGCCCGAGGAAGGTCCAGCGCCAGCTGAGGTGCTCGGTGAGCAACCCGGTGATCGCGGGCCCGACCAGCGCGGGCACCACCCAGGCCGCGGACAGCGCACCGAACGCGGCAGGCCGATCCCGCTCCGGGTAGACCCTGGCGATCAGCACGTACAGCGCCACGATCTGCCCACCAGCGCCGATGCCCTGCATGGCGCGCGCCACCAGCAGGCTCGGCATGTCCGGGGCGAATCCCGCGATCAGCAGCCCGAGGCCGAAGGTCGGCATCGCCACCAGCAGCGGCGCCCCTGGGCCGCGGCGGTCGGCGATGCGCCCGCCGACGACGTTGCCGATCGCGCTCGCTGCCAGGAAGACGGTGAACGGCCACGAGTACCACTGCTCGGCGTGCAGCTCGCGCACGATCGTCGGCAGGGCGGTGCCGATGCCCATCGCCTCGAACGCGGCCAACGTGATCACCAGGACCAGGCCGATGGTGAAGTTCCGCCGCCCCGGGCTCCACAAGGCGCTTTCTGAGGTTCCGTCAACGCGCACCCGGCGAGCCTGCAACTTGCACGGGGGTACAAGTCCAGCGAAGTCGCCCGCACGGGCGCAACGCCTGGTTCAATCGCGCCCGGGATGCGCACTTTCGGCGAAGGAGAGCACCGATGCCCGAGGTCGAGCAGCAGATCAATGCCGTCACCCGCACGGTGGGCACTCGCGAACTCGAGGCAGGCACGGCGAACGTCGTGACGATCGCGCAGAGCTGCCCGGCGCCCGTGGCGGACGTCTGGGACGCCTGCACCAACGCCGAGCGGATTCCCCGGTGGTTCGCGCCGATCAGCGGGGATCTGCGGGAAGGCGGCCGCTACCCGCTGGAGGACAACGCGGGCGGCACCGTGCAGCGCTGCGACCCGCCGAACGGCTTCGACGCGACCTGGGAGTTCGGCGGCGCGACGAGCTGGATCGAGGTGCGGCTGACCGCCGAGGACGCGCGCAGCACGCGGATGGAGCTGCGCCACATCGAACTCGACAACGACAACTGGGCCGAGTACGGGCCGGGAGCCGTGGGCGTCGGCTGGGACATGGGGCTGCTCGGGCTCGCGGTGCACTTCACCGGCGACGCGGCCTACGGGGCGGAATGGATCGGGTCCGCGGAGGGCAGCCGGTTCGCGTGGCTCAGCAGCAAGGCGTGGTGCGCGGCGAACATCGCCGCCGGAACGCCGGAGGCGCAGGCCACGGCGTGCGCG
>NZ_JAFRFW010000196.1:0-9778 GCF_017434145.1 Saccharopolyspora sp.
CGCGGGCGAGCTGCGGCTCGACCACGCCGCGCTGGTCGCGTTCGGCTCCACCCGCCGCGCGGGCGCGCAAGCGCACGAAGATCCGCAGGTGCGGGCGCTGGTCGATTCGCAGGCGCCGGTCGTCACGCTGGTCGCCAAGTCCGACCGCAGGCACGTGGAGCGGGCGCTGCGCACCACGGTCGAAGAGAACTGCGCGATGGTCGCAGACACCGTGCGCTACCTGGTGGGGGAGGGGCGCCGGGTGTTCGTGGACGCCGAGCACTTCTTCGACGGCTACGCCCACGACCCGGACGCCTCGCTGCGGGTGCTGGAGGCCGCGATGACCGCGGGCGCCGACGTGTCGGTGCTGTGCGACACCAACGGCGGGCAGCTGCCGATGCAGCTCGCGTCCACGGTCGAGGAGATCGTCGCGCGCACCGGGTTCCGGGTGGGCATCCACTGCCAGGACGACACCAGCTGCGCGGTCGCCAACTCGATCGCGGCGGTGCAGGCCGGTGCCACGCACGTGCAATGCACCGCCAACGGATACGGCGAGCGCGCGGGCAACGCCGACCTGTTCGCGGTCCTCGGCAACCTGGCGACCAAGCTGGACATGCCGGTGCTGCCGGAGGGCAAGCTGACCGAGCTCACGACCGTCTCGCACGCGCTGTCCGAGATCGCCAACCTCGCCCCGGACACCCACCAGCCCTACGTCGGGTCGTCGGCGTTCGCGCACAAGGCCGGGCTGCACGCCAGCGCGATCAAGGTGGACCCCGAGCTCTACAACCACCTGGACCCCGACGTGGTCGGCAACCGGATGCGGGTGCTGGTCACCGAGATGGCCGGGCGGGCGAGCCTGGAGCTCAAGGGCGCCGAGCTCGGGCTGGACCTGTCCGACTCGCCGGAAGCGGTCTCCGGCGCGGTGCGCAAGGTCAAGGAGCTGGAGGCCCGCGGCTGGTCGTTCGAGGGCTCGGACGCTTCGCTGGAGCTGCTGCTGCGCCGCGAGATGGATGCTGCGGGGGAGGCCGAAGCAGGCGCCGTGGACGCCCCGTTCGAGCTGGAGTCCTACCGGGTGCTGCTGGATCACCGCCCGGACGGGACGGTCGTTTCCGAGGCGACGGTGAAGATCCACGTGGACGGGGAACGCGTCATCGCCACGGCGGAGGGCAACGGCCCGGTCAACGCCCTCGACGCCGCATTGCGCAAGGCGCTGGTTCCGCACTTGCCGTGGGTGGATTCGGTGGAGCTGGTGGACTACAAGGTCCGCATCCTCACCGACGCCGCGGGTACGGACGCGGTCACGCGGGTGCTGGTGGAGTCCCGCGACGATCAGGACGAGTGGACCACCGTCGGAGTGCACGGCAACATCGTCGAGGCGAGCTGGCTGGCGCTGTGCGACGCGCTCGCCTACAAGGCGCTGCGCCGCGCCGTCCTCAGCGGCGCTGACTGACGGCTCCTTCCGAGCGAACGGCCTGTTGGCCCGATCCGTTCGGACGAGCAGTCCGTTCACTCCTCGCGAAACCGCGCTCCGCAAGCCTGCGGGCGCGGAGGCTTAGGGTGGCCGGGGAAAGCAACGCCGCAACGAAAAGAGGTCGTCGTGCGCCTGGCCCGAGTCGCCCACTCCGACGGGGTGTCGTTCGTCGCGCTGGAACCCGACCCGTCCGCCCCGCAGGAGAAGGTGCTGGCCATCGAGATCGACCAGCACCCCTTCGGCGAACCGACGTTCACCGGGCGCAAGTGGCCGATGGCCGACGTCCGGCTGCTGGGGCCGATCCTGCCCAGCAAGGTGATCTGCGTCGGCAAGAACTACGCCGAGCACGCCAGGGAGATGGGCGGCGAGGTGCCGCAGAACCCGATCATCTTCATGAAGCCGTCCACCTCGGTCACCGGCCCGAACGCGGCGATCAAGCTGCCGCCGAACTCCGAGCGGGTCGACTACGAGGGCGAGCTGGCCGCGGTCGTCGGCCAGCCGTGCAGGGACGTCCCGGAGGCGCGCGGCGCCGACGTGCTGCTCGGCTACACCGTCGCCAACGACGTGACCGCCCGCGACCAGCAGCAGGCCGACGGGCAGTGGACGCGGGCGAAGGGCTACGACACGTTCTGCCCGCTGGGCCCGTGGATCGACACCGAGGTCGATCCCGGTGATCTGGGGCTGCGCACCGAACTGGACGGCGAGCTCAAGCAGGAGTCGCGGACTTCGCTGCTGCTGCACGACGTTCCGGCGCTGGTGTCGTACATCTCGCGGATCATGACGCTGCTGCCGGGCGACGTGATCCTCACCGGCACGCCCGCCGGGGTCGGGCCGATGCAGGCGGGCCAGCAGGTCTCGGTGTCCATCGACGGGCTCGGCACCCTGACCAACCCGGTGCAGGACCGCTGAGTACCCGTCTCCGAGCTCGTCTTGCGCAGGTGGTTCGGGCGCGCCTCATCAGGCGCCTGCTCGCTGCGGGATCTCCTCGCAGAAGCAGCTCCGTGGTCGCTGCTGGAGCGGCTGCGCCGCTGACCCCGGCCGAGACCGGGTGCAGCGGCGCGGTCAGCGCAGCGCCTCCTGCGGCGGGCGTTCCCGCAGCGCGCCGTAGGCGAGCACGTACGGCGGCACGACCCGCAGCGCCGGCGCGTTGGTGACCAGCCGGACCGGAGCGGGCAGGCTCTTGTAGAAGTCCACCTCGCCGCGCAGCGCCGGGGCGACGGCGTTGCGGTGCAGCACCCGCTGGAGCTGCTGGATCAGCACCGTCGTGGGCCACCGCCGCCGCTGGATCGCCGCGACGTGCTTGCGCCGCAACCGCCCCTCGCGCAGCGGCGTCGCCAGGTACCGCGCGGCGGCGACGCCGTCCTGCACGGCCAGGTTGATGCCGATCCCGCCGACCGGTGACATCGCGTGCGCGGCGTCTCCGATGCACAGCAGCCCCGGCACGTGCCACTTGCGCAACCGGTCCAGCTTGACGCTGAGCAGCCGCACGTCGTCCCAGTCGCGCACCAGGTCGCGGCCGTCGTCGAGCCACGGCAGGAACCGGCGCAGCCGTTCGTTGAACTCCGCCACCGGCCGGGCGCGGCGTTCCGCGTCGGTGCCTTTCGCGATGATCGAGGCGGCCTGGTAGTAGTCGCCGCGGTCGATCAGCGCCTGGAAGGTGCGGTCCGCGATCAGACCGAGCAGCCCGGCCGGGTCCTCCGCGCGGCGCGGGATCTTGAACCACTGCACGTCCATCGGCGTGGCGAAGTCCCGCAGCCCCAGCTCCGGAAGCTGCCGCACCAGCGAGTCCCGCCCGTCGCAGGCGACCGTGATGGTGGCGCGCAGCTCGCCGGTGCTGCCGTCGGATTCGCGGTAGCGCACCCCGTTCACCCGGCCGTCCTCCCGGACGAGCCCGGTGACTTCGGTGTTCATCCGCAGGTCGAAACCGGGTTGCTGCTTGGCCTCGTCCGCGAGCAGGTCCAGCAGATCCCACTGCGGCACCAGCGCGATGTAGTTGTACTTGATCGGCAGCCTGGTGAAGTCGGCGATCGTCAGGAACTGGTCCTCGCGCTGCCCGACCGGCAGCCGCACCCGGTCCACCCTGCGGTGCGGCAGCTCGGCGAACCGCTCGGCCAGGCCCAGGTCGTCGAGCAGTTGCAGCGTCGTGGGGTGCACGGTGTCGCCGCGGAAGTCGCGGAGGAAGTCGCCGTGCTTCTCCAGCACGGTCACCTGCACACCGGAGCGGGCCAGCAGCAGGCCCAGGACCATCCCGGCGGGGCCGCCGCCGACGATGCAGCACGTCGTGCGTTCCGTTCGCGTCATCGCGATCCCCTCCCGAGCGAGTATTCAACGGTTGTTGAATAACCTCACCATCCTCCTACCGGAGTCGCTGGTCAACCACGGAACCGGGCTCGCTAAGCTGGACCGCGTCATGAGCACGTCAGAGGTCACCGCCACGCCGCACAGCACCGTCCGCGCCCGGTTCTGCCCGTCGCCGACCGGCACACCGCACGTCGGGCTGATCCGCACCGCCCTGTTCAACTGGGCCTTCGCCCGGCACCACGAAGGCACCCTGGTGTTCCGCATCGAGGACACCGACGCCAGCCGGGACAGCCAGGAGTCCTACGACGCGCTGCTGGACGCGCTGCGCTGGCTCGGGCTGGACTGGGACGAAGGCCCCGGGGCCGGGGGTGAGCACGGCCCGTACCGGCAGAGCGAGCGCAAGGACATCTACGCCGACATCGCGCAGCGCCTGCTCGCCGCCGGTGAGCTCTACGAAGCCTTCTCCAGCCCGGAAGAGGTCGAAGCCCGGCACAAAGCCGCCGGCCGCGACCCCAAGCTCGGCTACGACAACCACGACCGGCACCTCACCGAGGACCAGAAGGCCGAATTCCGCGCCGAAGGCCGCAACCCCGTGCTGCGGCTGAAGATGCCCGAGCACGACCTCGCGTTCACCGACCTCGTCCGCGGCGAGATCACCTTCCCCGCGGGCAGCGTGCCCGACCCGGTCCTGGTGCGCGGCAACGGCGAACCCCTCTACACCCTCACCAACCCCGTCGACGACGCGCTGATGCGGATCACCCACGTGCTGCGCGGCGAAGACCTGCTGTCCTCGACGCCCCGCCAGATCGCGCTGTACGAATCGCTGCGGCGCATCGGCGTCACCGACTTCACCCCCGAATTCGGCCACCTGCCGTTCGTCATGGGCGAGGGCAACAAGAAGCTGTCCAAGCGCGACCCGCAATCCGACCTCTTCCACCACCGCGCACGCGGATTCCTGCCGGAAGGGCTGCTGAACTACCTCGCGCTGCTGGGCTGGTCCATCGCCGACGACCGCGACGTGTTCACCCTCGACGAGATGGTCGAAGCCTTCGACATCGGGCGGGTCAGCGCCAACCCCGCCCGGTTCGACCAGAAGAAGGCCGACGCGATCAACTCCGCGCACCTGCGTGCGCTCGCACCCGACGATTTCGTGCAGCGCGTGGTGCCGTACCTGATCGACGGCGGCGTGCTGCCCGCGGAACCCACCGGCGAGCAGCTCGAAACCGTGCGCGCCGCCGCGCCGCTGGTGCAGGAACGGCTGATCGTGCTCTCCGACGCGGTGAACATGATGGGATTCCTGTTCGCCGGCGAAGACTTCGAGCCCGACGAAGCCTCCGCGCAGAAAGCGCTCGGCGAAGACGCGCGCCCGGTGCTCGAAGCGAGCATCGGCGCGCTCGAGCAGCTGCCCGAATGGGACACCGACTCCATCGAAGCGGCGCTGCGGGCCGCCGTCGTCGACGGGCTCGGCATCAAACCGCGCAAAGCCTTCGCGCCCGTGCGGGTCGCCGTCACCGGCCGCACCGTGTCCCCGCCGCTGTACGAATCGATGGAACTGCTGGGCCGCGAAGTGTCCCTTAGCAGACTCCACCGCGCACTGGACGGGAACACCGCGGAAATGCGCTGAACGGGTGGCGGTCGGAGCGCCGCCACCCCCAACGGCCCCAGCGGCACTAAACCGTGCCAGGGAACCGAGTATCACCGGCTTGGTCGAGTCGGGTACGCCCGGTGATCACCTAGCCTCTCGGGGTGACAACCGCGCCTGAACCGCCGAACGCACCCCCGCCCGGCCCGATCAAGGCCGTGTGCCTGGACATCGACGACACCCTGCTGGACAACGCCACCTCGTCCCGGATGGGCCTGCGCGCCCTCATCGGCAACGACGCCGCCTGGCCGGTGTGGCGCAGCACCACCGAGCAGCACTACGCGCGCTTCGTCGCCGGCGAGTACGACTTCGCCACCATGTGCCGAGAACGCACCCGGGACTTCTTCGCCGCCTTCGGCGAACAACTCGGCGACACCGAAGTCGCCGCCCGCGAGGACTACCGGATGGCCGCCATGCAACGCGCCTGGCAACTGTTCGACGACGCGCGCCCCTGCCTCGACTGGATGCGCGCCAGCGGCCTGCGGCTCGCCGTGATCACCAACGCGGACAGCGCCTACCAGCGCAAGAAGATCAGCGACACCGGGCTCGCCGGAACCTTCGACGACCTGGTCATCTCCGGAGAGCTCGGCGTCGCCAAACCCGACCCGCAGATCTTCCACGCCGCCTGCACCGCCGTCGGCGCCGAACCGCACGAAACCGTGCACGTCGGCGACCGGCTCGACACCGACGCGCTCGGCGCCGCCAACGCCGGAATGCACGGCGTTTGGCTCAACCGCAACGGAACCGAACACGCCCCGCCGGACGGGGTGTCGATGATCACCAGCCTCGCCGAGCTGCCCGAACTGCTCGTCTGCGACCTGCCCGGCATCCCCGAAGCAGCGGCCCCGCAGGACGAAACGAGACACGAGCGCGCCCTCGCCTGAGCCCCGGCCGGGCCGCCACCGGACCCGGCCCGGCCACCACCGCGCCCACCAGCGAAAACGAGCCGAGCAGGGGGTGCCTTACAGCGCCCCCGCGAGGATGTTCTAGTATTTAACACCAGCAAGACGGACAGCGGCCGCCGAGCCGGACTTTCCCCAGAAGCCCGGACGAACAACGCTGAACGTCAAAGCCCTTGGGGTATGGTGTAATCGGCAGCACGACTGATTCTGGTTCAGTTAGTCTAGGTTCGAGTCCTGGTACCCCAGCGCGAGGATCAAGACCGAGTGCGTTGATCACGATCAACGCGAAGGTCACGATCGTTCGCCGAGGCCCCGTCGTCTAGCGGCCTAGGACACCGGCCTCTCACGCCGGCGGCGCGGGTTCGAATCCCGTCGGGGCTACACGCGCGTGTTCAAGGCCCGCCCCCTTTGGGGGCGGGCCTTTTCCCGTTTTTGTCTGTCTATCTGGGGGGCGACCCCCCAGACCCCCACGGTGCGGTGGTTGCGTGGGGAGGGCTCCTCGCCATAGGTGTGTGGAGGGGTTGGGTGGGGACCAGCACTTGTGTGGGGCCACTCGCATGTGTGGTCGCCTCCGCATGTGTGGTTGCCACTGCTTGTTTGGGGCCTCCGCATGTGTGGTCGCCACCGGCGCTTGTTTTGAGCCACCGCAGGTGTGGTCGGCCACTGCTGTGTGGGCGCTCGTGCTTCGCACATTGAGTTGTGGGGTCGGCTTTGTGTGGTGGCGGGGAGTGCGTGGCTCGTGCTTCGCACATCGAGGTGAAGTTGGGGCTCGTGCTTCGCACGTCGAGTGTGGGAATGGGGGTGGGGGTCTTGGTGGTGTGGGGGTGTTGTAGAGTTCTCGGTGTAGCGCGGTCCCGTCGTCTAGCGGCCTAGGACACCGGCCTCTCACGCCGGCGGCGCGGGTTCGAATCCCGTCGGGACTACCAAATTAGGCATTGTGCGAACCGCTCCTTCCGAGGTCGTTCCCGCTGGTGAGGTGGGGCGGCCTCGTTTTGTCGCGGGGCTGGGGGAGTGGGACCGGGACGAGCCGGTTCGGGTCGGTGATCTCGGTCCGGGGCGCTAGGGCTTCGGTGCGAGCCTTGCGCTCGTCGGGTGTGCCGCTGTTGGTGGTCTCGCTGATGTGGTCGGCGACCTGTCGATGCGGTTGGACAGGGCACGACGGACTTGACGGACTGAGCACCTCCGTCGGAGGTGCGGTGTCCGCGTTCGTTGCGCAGGTCGGCGACGGCGTTCGCGCTGGAAAACGGATGCTCGGTCATCAGCGGGCGTGTCCGTGATCGAGCGTCGTGTCGACGGAGTGGTCGCCGCACGGCGACCCCGGACTCCTGCGGGACGCCGTTACCGAGGGCTGGACCAGGGCAGGACGTCGTCGATTCCGGTCGGCGAACTACGTCCGCCGGAGTGTCTGATCGGCTCGCATCCCGCGGTGCCGAAAATTGTCGATATGTATGCAAATCCTGCGCATCATTTCACCCGAACGGGAATGGCGGCTGCAGGTATCGTGCCAGGACATGGAATCATCGGGAAAAGAGTCCATTGCTGCGCGGTCCGCGGAAGTCGGCGCGCTTTTCGACGACGTGGCCGAACACTTCGACCGGATGGCCACCCGGATGATCGACGCGGAAGGCCCCTTCCGCACCTGGCTGGACGCCCAACTGCCCGGCGGTGACCGAGCGCTCGACGTCGGGTGCGGTACCGGCAGGCACTGCCCGCTGCTCGCGGAACGCTACGCGCAGGTGCTCGGCGTCGACCTGTCCGAAGCGCTGATCCACATCGCGCGGCGGACCCGGCCGGCCGCGAACATCCGCTACGAGGCGCGCAGCGCCTACGACGTCGAGCCCGCGGCGGATGGCGTGTTCGACGTCGTTTTCGCCTTCAGCGCCGTGTTCCACATGCGTCCCTACGAACAGATCTTGCCGCACCTGCGCTCGCTGGTCGCCCCGGGCGGGCGGCTGGTCGTGCTGGAACCGCAGCGGACCGACCTGCACGCCCGGAAGGGCCGGGACGCGGACTGGCACATCCCGGTCGCGTTCCAGAACGCCGAAGCCGTGTACCGGGCCACCGCCGATGCCGGGGCGGCCACGGACGCGTTGAACCTCTTCCTGCACCCCAGCTGGCACAAGCTGGGCGAGCTCAACACGCTGCCGAGTTCGCAGGAATTCCGGGACGCCTATTCCGGGTGGTTGCCGGGTGCGCAATTCTTCGACGGGGTGGCCGTCGCAATGGCCGCCGCCGTCTGGCAGGCCCCGGACCCGAATTGAACGAGGCTTCGTCGATCTGATAGCGGCGGCATCGATCCGCTCGGCAACCCGACCGCGAATGCGCACCGGGAATTCCACGAGACCATCGCGGTCACGGTGCCGACCCGCGGAACTCCGCGGCGTAGGAGCGCATCAGCTCTGCGACCCGCGCGGGCAGCCCGGGTTGTTCCGCAGCCTGGCGAGCGAGGTGGTCGAAGCGGCCGCCGAGCGAGCGCAGCGCGACATCGGGACGGGCGAGGAAACCCGGCTCCTCCTCCAGTTCGAAGGACGGCCCGGCGGTGCGGCCGGGCCGTCCGGACGGCAGCGTCACCCGGTGCTCGGCGATGGGCCGCAGCATCCCAGTCATCACGTCGATAGCCGCGTTCATCAGCCGGGAGCGCCGCAGGCTGGCGTCGGCCGCGCCGTGGAAGTGCTGCAGCATCAGCTGGTGCATCAGGAAGTACGAGCGGTTGAACAGCACCATGGCCGAGCGCGCCTCCGGTGCGGTGACCGGTTCCCTGGCGCCGTCGCCCGCGTGCAACGTCGGATTGCGCAGCACCGGGTACGCGGGTGTCCACGGTGGACACCGGTGACCGGGCGCCTCGACGCGGTGCGCCATCAGCAGGTCGGACATCCGCAGGAAGGTGTCGTAGTGCGAGTCCTCGTCCGCGGGCCCGGGCAGGACGTTGCCCTCGCCGTGCTCGGTGACGAAGTCGATGGCGAACAGCGCGCTGGGGACGTCGTCCACCTCCAGCTGGTAGTCGGGGTGGACGTCGTTGAGCGACCTGCGCATGAACAGGTGGTGCTCGCCGCCGCCCCGCCCCCGCTGCACCAGGAAGAGGTCCGGCACCGCGCCGATGCCCTCCCGGATGGCGGCGTAGAGGTCGCTGAGCGACTGGTACGGGTACGCCTTCCCGGCCGCGTCCGGCGCGACGTCGCCTGCGATCTCCCTGGTCAACGAGTGCGGCTGCTCCAACGCGATGAACCGCTGCACGCTCCCGAGCCCGAACCCCTCCAAGGCCAGGTCGAGCGGCACCTGCAGACGGTGGTTGACGCGGCCGAAGTCGATGTCCGGCAAGTGGAACGGCAACCCCATCGCCGTGATGATGTTGTTGATCACCAGGAAGTGCACCATCTCTTCCCGCGCCACGCTCAGCAGCTCGCCGCGCATCCCGTTGCGCAGCGTCTCGGTGCCGTCGCCGCAGGCCAGCCGCAGCTGCTCGGCGGTCCACTCGCCGCGCCG
>NZ_JAFRFW010000016.1:0-5860 GCF_017434145.1 Saccharopolyspora sp.
TGCGTTCTCGGGGGTTGCGGCGTTCTCGGGCGGTGCGGCGAGTTCGCCGCTCTCGTCGGCGGCCAGCTTGGCCAGCAGTTCGCGCAGCTGATCGGCCTCGGTCGCGGTGAGCCGCTGCAGCATCCCGCCGTTGATCTTCTCGGCGAGCCGGTGCGAGTCCGCGAGCACCCGCCTGCCGTCCGCGGTCAGGTGCAGCACGCGGCGCCGCCGGTCGTAGCTGTCCACGGTGCGCTCGATCAGCGCGCGCTGTTCGAGGCGGGCGAGCATGGCCGCGAGGGTGGCCTTGTCGATGGCCGCGCGGCGGCCCAGCGCGGTCTGCTCGATGCCCGGATGTTCGTCGATGGCGGTGAGCGCGGCGTACTGCGGTTTGGTGAGCTGGGGCAGCTCGGACTGCCAGCGCGCGCCGTGGTCCTGCAGGACCCGGCGCATGAGGTGGAAGACGACGTGCTCCAGGTGCTGCACTTGGCGCGCTCCTCCCGCTGAGGGTGTCTCGGAACGGTTGCGTAGTGGGTGGGGAACCTCGTTACGCCCGCCGGCGCCGTGTGCCGCCCCCGTCGTTGGCTCTGCCCGGTATTCGCTCGCCCCCGGCGGCCGCGGGCCCGGCAGATCGGTGGCCCGCCATTCTAGATCCCGGCCGCTGCGCGGTTGCGCACGCCGGTCCGGTTCGGGCGGTTCCGGGTACCCGGTGGCCTGGTGGCCGCGGGCAGTTCGCGCCACCAGGTGTTAGTATGTAGACGAACGTTCGCATACGAACTATTATTCTCGGTGGGCGGGAGGTCCGGCGTTGCGGCTGATCATCGGGATGACCGGGGCGACCGGGGCGCCGCTGGGCGTCCGGCTGCTGGAAGAACTGCACGAGCAGCCCGAGGTGGAAACGCACCTCGTGCTGAGCCGCTGGGCGCGCACCACGATCGAGCTGGAAACCGGTTACAGCGCCCGCGAGGTCGGCAAGCTCGCCGACGTGGTGCACGGCTCGGGTGATCAGGGCGCTTCGATCTCGTCCGGCTCCTTCCGGACCGACGGGATGGTCGTCGTGCCGTGCAGCATGAAGACCCTCGCGGGCATCCGCACCGGGTTCGCCGACGGCCTGGTGGGGCGGGCGGCCGACGTGGTGCTCAAGGAACGCCGCAAGCTCGTGGTCGTGCCGCGGGAGACGCCGCTCAGCGAGATCCACCTGGAGAACATGCTCGCGCTCTCGCGCATGGGCGCGGTGATGGTTCCGCCGATGCCCGCCTTCTACAACAACCCGTCGTCGGTCGGGGACGTGGTCGACCACGTGGTCGCCAGGGTGCTCGACCAGTTCGGCCTGCCCGCGCCCGCCGCCCGCCGGTGGAACGGGCTCGCCGAAGCGCGGCGGGACGACGAGCGCTGAGCCGGTACGTCCGGGAACGAGCCGCCGATGGGCATCCGGCGAGCGGTGAGGAGGAGATCTTGGCCTACGACGACCTGCGGTCCTATTTGGACGCATTGGAGAAGGAAGGGCAGCTGCTGCGGGTGCCGGAACGGGTCGAACCGGAACCGGACCTGGGCGCGGCCGCGAACGCCGCCGCACGGCTCGGCGAGAACGCGCCCGCGCTTTACTTCGACGACGTCAACGGGTTCGTCGACCCCCGGATCGTGCTCAACGCGCACGGTTCCTGGGCCAACCACGCCATCGCGATGGGCCTGCCGCCTTCCACGTCCACGCGGGAGCAGGTCGAGGAGTTCATCCGCCGCTGGGAAGACTTCCCGGTCGCCCCGCAGCGCCGCGACGATCCGCCGTTCGCGGCCAACACCAGCGACGACGTGGACCTGTTCGACGTGCTGCCGCTGTTCCGGCTCAACGACGGCGACGGCGGCTTCTACCTGGACAAGGCCGCGGTGGTCTCGCGCGACCCGGACGACCCGGACAACTTCGACAAGCAGAACGTCGGCACCTACCGGCTGGAGGTGAAAGGCCCGAACCGGCTCGGGATGCAGCCGGTGCCGATGCACGACATCGCGCTGCACCTGGGCAAAGCCGAGGAGAAGGGCGAGGACCTGCCGGTGGCCATTGCACTCGGCAACGACCCGCTGATCACGGTCGTGGCGGGCACCCCGCTCGGCTACGAGCAGTCCGAGTACGAGATGGCCGGTGCGCTGCGCGGCGCGCCCGCTCCGATCGCCACGGCCCCGCTGACCGGGTTCGACGTGCCGTGGGGCTGCGAAGTCCTGCTGGAAGGTGTCGTGGAGGGCCGCAAGCGGGAGATCGAGGGCCCGTTCGGCGAGTTCACCGGGCACTACTCCGGCGGCCGGAACATGACCGTGGTGCGCATCGACCGGATCTCCTACCGCAGCAAGCCGCTGTTCGAGTCGCTGTACTTGGGCAAGCCGTGGACCGAGATCGACTACCTGATCGGCCCGGCCACCTGCGTGCCGCCGTACCAGCAGCTGCGCGCGGACTTCCCCGAGGTGCAGGCGGTCAACGCGATGTACACGCACGGGCTGCTGGCGATCGTGTCCACCAAGAAGCGCTACGGCGGTTTCGCCCGCGCGGTCGGGTTGCGCACCATGACCACGCCGCACGGGCTCGGCTACACCAAGGTCGTGATCGTGGTCGACGAGGACGTGGACCCGTTCGACCTGCCGCAGGTGATGTGGGCGTTGTCGACCAAGGTCAACCCGGCCAGCGATCTGGTGAACCTGCCGAACATGTCGGTGCTGGAGCTGGACCCGGGTTCGCAGCCGCCGGGGATCAGCAACAAGCTCGTGATCGACGCGACCACCCCGGTCGCGCCCGACACGCGCGGGCACTACAGCCAGCCGGTGCGGGACCTGCCGGAGACCGAGCGGTGGATTTCCCGGCTGCGCACGTTGCAGGGCAAGTGAGACGAGAGGAGCCGACGATGTGTCCTCGTTGCGCCGCTGAAGGACTGCGGCGGCTGGCCGTGTCGCCGGTCGCCGGGGTGTGGGAGGTCTGGCAGTGCGAACGCTGCCTCTACACCTGGCGCAGCACCGAACCGGACCGCCGCACCAAGCGCGAGTCCTATCCCGACGCGTTCAAGATGACCCAGGCCGACATCGACGAGGCGCCGCAGGTTCCCGCGATCCCGCCGTTGCGCCGGACGAGCTGATGAACGCGCTGATGTGGGAGGCGCGCGCGCCGGAGGGCAAGCGGGACGAACTGCTCGCCTGGGTGCGCGCGCACGGCGTGCCCGCGTTGCGCGCGAGCGGCGGGGAGGACCTCGCGGTGTACCGCTCGGCCGACCGGGTCGTGGTCATCGCGCACTTCGCGGGCGAGCCGGTGCGGCTGCCCGAGCCGCCGGAGGAGCTCAGCGCCCGCCCGCCGCACCAGTGGCCGTTCGAGAAGTGCTCGCCGCAGTGAGCGCGGTCGTTCCGAGCGAACGGACCGTTCGACCGATCTAGCGGGACGAACGGTCCGTTCGCTCCTCGATGGAGCCGTGTTGGGTGCAAGGGTCCTGACAGGCGTGGTTGAGGCCCGGGACCGCGACGGACTCGACGGGGCAGCGGCGGTCGATGGTGCACCAGGAAAGCACTCCGCCCAGCGCGCACACCGCCGCGGAGATCACCATCGCCCTGCCGAACCCGCTGCCCACCGTGGCACCGGGGCCGGTCATGCCCGCCACCAGCGGCAGCACCGCGACGGCGACCAGCCCGGCCAGCCGGGAGATCGCGTTGTTCACCCCGGAAGCCACCCCGGCCCGCGCCGGTTCCACCGCGGCCAGCACCGCCGAGGTCAGCGGTGCCACGGTCACCGCCAGGCCGAGCCCGAACACCAGCACTCCGGGCAGCACACCGGTCAGGTAGGACGATCCGGGCACCGCCAAGGTCATCAGCGCCAGCCCGGCCGCGCAGCCGAACGGGCCGATCGTCATCGGCAGCCGCGGGCCGGTTCGCTGGGCCAGCGCACCCATCCGGCCGGACAGCAGCAGCATGATCACGGTGATCGGCAGGGTGGCGATCCCGGCCTCCAGCGCCGAGTAGCCGAGGGTCTGCTGCAGTTGCAGCGACAGCAGGAACAGCGCGCCGCTCAACGCCGAGTACACCGTGAACGTGGTCAGGTTCGCACCGGTGAACTGCCGGTTCGCGAACAGCGCCGGCGGCATGATCGGCCCCTTCGTCCGCGACTCCACCAAGGGGAACGCCACCAGCCCGGCCACTCCGGCGGCGAGCGCCACGGCGGTCAGCACGTTCCAGCCGTGCACGGGCAGTTCGATCAGCGCGTAGATCGCCCCGGCCAGCCCGAGGGTGATGGCCGCGGCTCCGGCCAGGTCCGGCGCTCCGGTGACGCCGGTGCTGCGGGTTTCCGGCACGTGCCGGGCGGTGACCACCAGCGCCACCGCGGCGATCGGGAGGTTGATGAAGAACACCCAGCGCCAGGACACCGCGTCCACCAGCCAGCCGCCGACGAACGGGCCGAGCGCGGAGGAAACCCCGGTCAGCCCGGCCCAGGTGCCCACCGCCCGCCCCCGGTCGTCGGGCCGGATCGTCGAGTTGATCAGCGCGAGGCTGCCCGGCACCAGCAGCGCCCCGCCGACGCCCTGCACCAGCCGGGCGATGATCAGCACCGCGCCGTCCGGCGCGAGCCCGCATCCCAGCGAGGCGAGCGTGAACACCACCAGCCCGATCTGGAACACCAGCCGCCGCCCGTAGCGATCGCCCAGCGCCCCGCCGAGCAGCAGCAGCGCGCTGAGCGTGAGCAGGTAGGCGTCCAGCACCCATTGCAGCACCGCGAACCCGCCACCGGTGTCCCGGCCGATGGCGGGCAGCGCCACGTTGACCACCGAACCGTCCAGGAACGCGACCCCGGAGCCGAGGATGGTGGCCACGATGATCCAGCGGCCTGCCCGGCCGCCGAGCGCCACGGTCGGCGGGGCTGACGGAGCTTCCATGCTGGCCTCTTCCGCTGGGTACCTCGTTCGGGTTCCGGGCGACTCGCCGAGGATAAGCGTGCGCGCCCGGGCGCGGCACCTGTCCACTGTGGAGTGTTGACGGGGTGGGGTGCGCTGCGTACAAACAGCCTCGGCGTTGGCGATCGTGAGCGGGGGTGGCCGGTGACCGGACTCCGGGTCGCGGGGCCGCGGGTCGGTGAGCTGCAGGTCGGCGGGTTGGGGGCCGGCAGGCACGGTCCACTGCTCGGCGTGGACGATCCGGCTCCGGACCTGAGCTGGCGGCTGCTGGGCGACTCCGGCCACCAGAGCGCCTGCCGAGTCCAGGTGTTCGACGAACGCGGGGAACAGCTGTGGGACAGCGGGGTCGTCGAATCCGGCTGCGCCGGACTCGGCTACGGCGGCCCGCGGCTGCCCGCGCGCACCCGGGTCGAGTGGCGGGTCCGGGTGCGCGACCAGGACGACCGCTGGTCGCCTTGGAGCGAACGGGCCGGCTGGGAAACCGGCCTGCTGACGCGCGCGGACTGGGGCGGGGCGCGCTGGATCGCGCATCCGCGGCGCGGGCCGGGCGACCCGCTGCCGATCTTCGCGCGGGCTTTCCGGGTGAGCGGTCCGGTCCAGCGCGCACGGCTGTACGTGTGCGGGCTCGGCGTGCAGGTCGTGACGCTCAACGGCCGCCCCGTCACCGACGAGGTGCTGGCCCCGGGGAACTCGAACTACCAGCGATCCGCCGAGTACCGGACCTACGACGTCACGGAGTCGGTGCAGTGCGGGCCGAACACGCTCGGCGTCCGGCTCGGCCACGGCACCGCGCACGTGCACCGGGAGGGCACGAACTCCGGTCTGCGCGACGCGTATTCGTGGTGGACCAGTCACGACACCGCCTCGGGGGTGCTGAGCGCGGACGCCAGCGCAGGTGACGACTCGGTCCGGGCCACCGGCACCGGCGGCTACTTCGTGGGCGGTTCCGTGCACGTCGGCGAGGGCGAGCA
>NZ_JAFRFW010000197.1:0-3819 GCF_017434145.1 Saccharopolyspora sp.
CGGAGACCACCTTTTGCGGGCCGCCGAGGCCCACTCGCAGATCTTCATCAATCCCGTCGCCGAAGCGCTGTACCCGGTGTGCGAGGTCGACTCCAACGGAGACCTCCTCGACGGCAGCGCGCACGATTACCGGCTGACCTTCGAGGCGGGATCGCTGCCTCCGGTCCGCGCGTTCTGGTCCCTGACCGCTTACCACGCGAAGGGCCTGCTGGTGGCCAACGAGACCGGCCGGTACGCCATCAGCGACCGCACAACCCGGCTCACGTACCGCCCGGACGGGTCGCTGACCATCGAGATCAGCGCCGCGCGACCTGACACGACGGCGAACCGGCTTCCAGTGCCCGCGGGGCCGTTCCGCCTGATGCTCAGGCTCTACCGACCGACGACCACGGAGTGGGATCCACCACCCGTAATCCCGATGCTCCTGCGAAAGATGCCTTGATCTGTCCACTCATCACCCGCAGCGACATGTCGGGGCGCGCCCCCGATTGCCCAGATGCTTCCGCCCGGACACATCGCCGCCACCACCGGCAACGAGCCAGCACTAGACACCCTCATACCGCGCCCGCTAACCGAAAAACGTCGGCCACCGCGCCGCAGTCGCCCTACGAGCACGCGACCTCGACCATGACGGCGCCACACCAACCGACACCTCTCGTCCTCCCGAGCCCGACGGGGATTTCGCCGCCTCCGCGGGAAAGCCGGTGCCAGCCACACATCAGCGCCCTCCCATCCGTTGAACTCCCTTCGGGGCGATCTAGCGCTCGAGCAGGATGCGGGCGGGATCCGGCTACGTGGCCCGCTATGCAGATCGAGCTGGGAACGGCAGCAAGAGAGGTTACGATCGCCGCATGGAGACGCGCATTGCGCGGATCCGCTACGCAGCGGGACTTGAGTCCCCTCGGACACAGAATTACCTCACGGGTTTGACCTTGGGGAGCCCGGACCTCAGCTGAGGCGAGACTACGGTCTCGCCTCAGTCGCGTCGAGGGTGGTTTTCGCAGCTCATCAGCTATACCGGAAGGCCAGCTGTGTTTCGCTGGGTGGCAGCGCCGCGCCGCCTGCGCCTGGAGCTACGGGCGTTCGCGAAATCCGTCTCGAATCGGGTGAGAGCAGCCGCGTGTCCATCCCCGTCGAGCGCGAGCACCTCCAGCACTACGTCCCAGACCTGGGATGGTGCTTCGATGGCGGCCCGGTCGGTGTCCACATCGGATCCTCGTCGCGGGATATCCGCCTGCACGCGGAGGTGGAACTGCCGGGCGAACCCATCAGCCGGCCGCTCACGGCGTGGTCCACCTTCGGGGAGTGGCAGCAGCACCCACAAGCCGGCCCCGCGTTGCTCGACTTGATCGACCACCGGGGCGGTGTCCGCGGCCGCATGGGCGACCTGTTGAGCGAGCCCTCGGGCCAGCAGGCCGTTCTCGGCGCACCCCTTCGAACGTTGCTCGAGTTAGCCGGTTTCCCCGCCGACGAAGCCGACATCGAACGCCCACTCAAGGAAATGTCCTGACCCCACGACGCCCGGCCAAGTACCGGCAGCCATGCGGTAAGTGACATGAGGGGCGGGCCTAGACCAGGCCCGCCCCGACGTGCTGACACTGCTCAGCCAGTTCGGACCACTGAAGCACGCAGCACTTATTCCGCGCGCTCGCGATCTGCTTGGTGTCAAGTGATCGACTCGACCACATCGACATGATCGCTCGGCGGACGTAGTCGTGTTCCCGGGTCGCAGTGCTGCGCCCGGCTCCAGGAGCGCCAAGTAACCGCAGCTTAACTCACACCGGCGCCCGGTCCTTCCGAGGTCGAGGCGCCGGCGTGCCCGCGCCGGGTCGGGTTCGTCTCGCCCGAACTGCCTTGATCAGTCCAGTATGGCTGGTGACCGTCAATAGGACGGAAACCTGGCCCCGTTCAACGAAACCGTCCGTTATTCCGGATGTCTTCGTTCGGAAATCGCCGATGGCTGGAATGGTCCCCATCAGCAGCGACGAGGCGCTCCCTCGAATTCCTGCTCCTGGAGGACCAATGCCCGAAATGCATTTCCGAGTGCGTTGGCCGGACGGTGCGGTCCAGCGATGCTACTCCCCATCCACGGTCGTCGAGGACTACCTCGAAGCTGGTGGTGTCTACACCGTCGCCGACTTCGTCGAGCGGAGCCGACGGGCGCTGGAGATCGCCAGTGATCGCGTGCGGGCCAAGTTCGGCATGGGCTGCACCGCCGCGGCCGGTCAGCTGGCCGAGATCACCGCGACCGCCGACGGCCACCGCGCCGACGACCGGGTCACCGTCGAAGCGCTGATTCGCCCGCCCGGGAGGACGTCATGACCCTCACCGACATTCACTACCCGGTCGTGGTGGTCGGCGGCGGACAGGCCGGACTGTCCGCGAGTTACTGCCTGCAGCAACGGGGAATCCGGCACGTGGTGTTCGAAGCCGAGCAGCTGGGCCACGACTGGCGGTCCCGCCGCTGGGACTCGTTCTGCCTGGTCACACCGAACTGGCAGTGCGCTCTGCCGGGCTTCGCCTACAAGGGCGCGGACCCGGACGGCTTCATGGTGCGAGACGAGATCGTGGCTTACCTGGAGAGTTACGCCGAGTCCTTCGGTCCGCCGCTGGTCGAAGGCATGCGCGTCACCAGGCAGCGGCGCACCGAGACGGGCACGTTCCTGTTGGACACCACTGCCGGGGAGCTCACCGCCGAGCAGGTGGTCGTCGCCACCGGCGCCTACCACGTGCCCAGCACACCGCGCATCGCCGAACGCGTTCCGGCCCGGATCACGCAGCTGCACTCGGCTGATTACCGCAGTCCCGATGCGCTGCCGCCGGGCGATGTGCTGGTCGTCGGCAGCGGCCAGTCCGGCGCGCAGATCGCCGAGGACCTGCACCTCGCCGGGCGGGGCGTGCACTTGGCGGTTGGCAACGCGCCTCGGGTGGCGCGGTTCTACCGCGGGCGCGACTGCGTGGCGTGGTTGGACGACATGGGCCACTACGCCAAGAACATCGACGAGTTCGCCGATCCTGCCCAGGTGCGCATGCGGGTCAACCACTACGTCACCGGGCGCGATGGCGGGCGTGACATCGATCTGCGCCGGTTCGTGTCCGAGGGCATGCGGCTCTACGGTCATCTGCTCGATGTCGGCGACGGCACAGCTGGTTTCGGCGGCGACCTGAAGTCCAACTTGGACTCCGCGGATCAGGTGATGGAGTCCATCAAGGACGCGATCGACGCCTACATCGATGCGCGTGGCATCGACGCTCCTGCCGAGGCTCGGTACGTGCCGGTGTGGGAGCCCGATCCGGCGACCCCTCCGTGCGAGTTGGACCTGGTCGCAGCGGGGGTCACCTCGATCATCTGGTCCACCGGGTTCCGGCCGGACTACACCTGGATCGAGATCCCGGTGTTCGACGGTCGCGGCTACCCGACGCACTGGCGCGGGGTCACCAGCGCTCCAGGCCAGTACTTCCTCGGGGTGCCCTGGCAGGACCCCTGGGGGGCCGGCCGGAGGGACGGCGTTGGTCAGGACGCGCACAACCACGCCGAGCGGATCGACGCGGCCCGCCGCATTACCGACGTGTGCGGCACGCTGACCGGCCCGCCGTCGCTGTCCACCGCACCCCTGATGAGTTGAGGAGAACGGTGAACGACCGACTGGTCGTCGACGCCCACCGGCACCTCGGCGTGCTGCCCGCATACCCCTTCTACGGTGGACCGGCCATCAACCCCGATACCACCGCGCGGGCGACCGTCGACCAACTACTGTCCGATTTGGACTCCGAGGGAACCGAACGGGCCCTGGTGCTGCCGAACTACGGCGTGCCGGA
>NZ_JAFRFW010000198.1:0-7948 GCF_017434145.1 Saccharopolyspora sp.
GCGCGCGTTGGGCGGGCGACGAGTCCTGACCGCCGTCGCCGACGTCCGCGACCGCGCCGCGATGGACGCCGCCGTGCGCGAGATCGCAACGGAGGCCGGGGGCATCGACGTGATCGTCGCCAACGCAGGCGTGACGCCACCGCCCGCGACGCTGCGCCAGATCGACCCGGCCGACTTCGACCGCGTGGTGGACATCAACCTGACCGGCGCGTTCAACACCGTCCGCCCGGCGATCGACGAGGTCATCGCCCGCCGGGGACACGTGGTGGTGGTCTCGTCGGCGGCGGCGTTCTCGCCCGCGCTCGGAGGTGCCGCGTACGTGCTGAGCAAAGCGGCCGTCGAGCAGCTCGGCCGGATTCTGCGCCTGGAACTCGCCGGACACGGTGCCACCGCGGGAGTCGCCTACTTCGGCATCGTGGACACCCGCCTCGCGCGGTCCACACTGGACGAAGATGAACTGGGTGCGGAGCTGAACTCGCGGCTGCCATGGCCGCTGCGCCGCCGCATCACGCCGCAGCGCGCGGCGCGCTCGGTCGCTCGCGGAATCGCCCGGCGGGCCGGCAGCACCACGGTTCCTCGCTCCTGGCAGCCGTGGGGGCTGCTGCGCGGGCTGCTGAACGTGCTCATCGACGGTCAGCTCGTCACCGACCGGCGCAGCCACGCGTTCATCCGCGACTTGGAAGCCAGGACCGACCGGCAGGCGGCGAACTCGCCCGCGGATTCGGGAAAACCGTCATGACCCTCCGCGCGGTGCGGGTGACCAGCGCTGCATGACCGTCCGGATGCCGATCGGCGGCCGAGTCTCGGTCCGCTCCCGCGCACTCGCGGCGGTGCTGCGCCGGACGCTGCGGCCCCTGATCGAGCGGGCTCCGATCACCGCGGACAGCGTGCGGCGCGTCCGGTCGATCACCGGTGAGCTGGGGCCGCTGCTCGGCCCCGCCCCGCGCGGAACGCGGGTGCATCGGGTGCCCGAAATCCGCGCGGACCTGGTCCGCACGGGACGCGGCGCGCGGCGGGTGATCCTCTACGCCCACGGCGGCGGATTCGTGCTGGGTTCGTCCAAGCTCTTCCGCGCGCAGGTCGCGCGGCTGTCGTCACTGTCCGGGGCGCCGGTGCTGTCGGTGGACTACCGGACCGTGCCGGAACACCGCATGCAAGACGGTGTCGAGGATTGCCTCGACGCGTACCGATGGCTGCTCGAGCGCGGGTATTCCGGCGATGACGTGGTGCTGGCCGGGGATTCGGCCGGTGCGAACCTGGCCTTCGCGGTCGCCCTGCGCGCGCGGGAGCGGGGGCTGCCGCGCCCGGCTGCGATCGCCGCGACGTCGCCATGGCTCGATCTCGCGGGCAGCGGCCCTTCCTACGAAGCGAACCGGCTGCTCGATCCGTACCTGCCCGCCAGGGCCGCCGCCGAGGTGGCGCGGATGTGCGCGCTCGACGCGGAGCTGACCGACCCGCTGCTGTCGCCCCGCTACGCCGCCTTGCACGGGCTGCCGCCCGTACTGATCCAGGTCGGCTCGATCGACCTGCTCCGCAGCGACGGTGAAGTGATGGCGCACCGGTTGGGAAAGGCGGGCGTGCCGTGTGAACTGCAGGTGTGGAACGGGCAGATGCACGCCTTCACCTTGCTGGCGGGTGTGCTCCCGGAGGCGCGAGCGGCGCTGCGCGAACTGGGCGCCTTCGCCGCGCGGTGCACCGACCGGCCGGGCTGACGGTTCGTCCTGCCGCTCAGCCGGGCTCCTGCGAGGCCACCACGTTCGGAAAGGTCGTGACGAGCACGTGCAGGATCACGTCGGTCAGCAGCACGTGCAGATCGCTGCGCGAAAGCGCCCCGCGCACCAGCCATTCCCGCGATGCGGCGCGGATCATGCTGCCGTAGGAGCGGATGATCGCCCGCAGCGTCTCGCGGTTCTCGACGACCTCGGTCATCATCGCCGCTTCCAGCACGCGGTCGGCGGCGATCTCGTCGCCTTCCGCGAGGATCTCCTCGACCTCCGGGTCGCGTCCCATGGCTTCCGGGCCGATCGCGGTCAGCCACATCTCCTTGTTGCGCTCCACCACGTCCAGCCACCGATCCACGCTGATGGCCAGGCGCTGCTCCATGCTGGTTTTGGGCAGGTGCTCGGTCACCGTCGCCGGGATGACCATCATCTGCCGGATCACTTCCAGGTACAGCCCGCGCTTGCCGCCGAAGTAGTGGTTGATCAGGCCGCGGGCGACGCCCGCCTCGTCGGCGAGGTCGGCGGTGGAGATCGAGGAGTAGGTGCCCGCACCGAACACCCGCCGCGCGGCGGCGAGGATCTCCGCTTTGCGCGCTTCCGGATCGAGGCGCCTGCGTGGTGCCGAGGACCGCACACTCATGCGCACCACCTTATCTTCAGCGGGTCAACGGTCTCATCCGGAAACGGCGCGGAAGCCGTGAATATCCGCTGTGACGTGGGAATCGAGTTGTTGGCGATCCGCCAATCAGCGGCCGTGCCCGCCGGTCGGCGCTGGATCAAGTCGCGCGGGTCGTGGGAGCATCCTGCTGGACCCAGGGCAGGTGACTCGGCAGATCGCGCCCGACGGTTCCGGGGAAGTTCGGGGCGCGGCGTTCCAGGAACGACGCCACACCCTCCATCGCGTCCTCGTTCGCCGGCAGCCCCGCGATCAGCCGGGAATCGATCCGCGCCGACGCAGAAGTCCTTGCCCTCGCCGGTGAACACGACGTCGCGGACGTCCTCGTCCCGGTCCGCGCGGTCGAACGCGTCGGCCAGCTCGTCGGCCATGCCGGCGGTGTGAGCGTTGCGGGCGCGCGGGCGGTTCAGCGAGATCGTGGCGACCGGGCCGGTGCGCGCGTAGCTGATCTCTTCGCAGTGCTCCACTGGCGCACTTCCTCTCTTGCGGCGGCAAGCGTAGCCAGTGGTGAAATATTGACAAGTTGTCAATAATTCACCAACGCTGGGTCGTTGCCGCGATCCGTTGCGGCCCAAGGAAGTTCGGCCGCTTCCATCGGCTGGCTCGGGTCGGTGCCGAGGCGAGCGCCCGATGCAATGACAGCGCCGGAAGAGACGCTCGACGCGGCGTTGTGCGAGCACGACTCGCCGACCTGAACAGCCGTTACCCGAACTCTATTGACAGTGCGGCAACGGATCGTGAGGGTGGCGCAGGTCATACGTGGTGCCGTCCGGCGCGGCCGCGGGGCGGCCCGGCCAGGTGGTGGTGACGGCGAAGGCGAAGGGGCCTGCGATGAGATCACTGGTGGCTCTCCGGCGACGCCTGCTCGGGCTGACCTTCGTCGCGTTCGTGGTGCTGATCCCGATGCTGTGCATCGCCGTCTACCGCGGTGCCTTCAGCCGCGATTCCGAGGTCGTGCTGCGCGCCGGATCGCTCGGGAACCAGATCCTGCCGCAGTCCAACGTCAAGGTCCGCGGCATGATCGTGGGCCAAGTCCGCGAGGTCGTCCCGGTCCCCGGCGGCGCGCAGCTGCGGTTGGCGATCGCCCCGGACAAGATCAGCCGGATTCCCGCGAACGTCTCGGCGCAGCTGTTGCCCAGCACGCTGTTCGGCGAGCGGTACGTCGCGCTGCGGCCACCCGCGGACGAGTCGTCGAGGCCGCTGACCGCCGGTGACGTCATCGAGCAGGACCGCTCGAAGGCGTCGGTCGAACTGCAGCAGGTGCTCGCCGACACGATGCCCGTGCTGCAAGCGGTTCGTCCGCAGGACCTCGCGGTCACGCTCAACGGACTGAGCCAGGCGCTGGACGGCCGCGGCAGATCGGTTGGCGAGACGATTTCGGAGCTGAACCGGTACGTGGCCGGGCTGAACCCGTCGCTGCCGCAACTGCAGCAGAACCTGCGCGAAGCGGTGGGTGTCGCCGAAACCTACGAGCAGGCGGCGCCGGACGTCCTCGAAGGGCTCGGCGAGCTGAGCAGCACGGCCCGGACGCTGGTCGAACAGCGCGCGAACCTCAGCGCGCTGACCGGGCAGCTCACCGCGACATCCGAGGACACGACCGGTTTCCTCCAGGGCAACTCCGAGAACCTGATCCGGATGAACGCCTCGGCCCGTCCCACGCTCGACGTGCTGGCGAAGTACGCGCCCGAGTACCCGTGCGTGTTCGCGCAGAGCGCCGGGATCATCCCCGAGGTCAACCGGGTGTTCGGGGTGGGCACCGCGGAGCCGGGTGTGCACATCACGCTGGAGGTCGTGCCCAACCGGGGCAAGTACGTGCCCAGCGATGCCGCGGTCTACGGCGACGAGCGCGGGCCGCGCTGCTACCCGATGGTGCGGGCGCCCCAATATCCGCCGGACGGCCCGGTGCAGGACGGCACGTCGTCGCCGCCGCCTGCCCGGACCGGGGATCAGGGTGTGCTGCCGAGTTCCGATGCTTCCTCGTCCGCGAACTCGGGGGCTTCCGGGGGCGCCGCGCCGGAGCTCGGGGTCGCCAACTCGCCGGCGGAGCGCGAGCTGATCGCCGCGATCGCGGCACCCCCGCAGGGCGCGGATGTGCCGCCGTGGTCGAGCCTGCTGCTCGGCCCGTTGTTGCGCGGCACCGAGATCACCGCCCGCTGAACCACCGTTGACCGGAGCCTGTCAGCTATCGAGCAACGGCGCTCATGACCGTCCGGGTTCGAGGCCGCCGAGGCGCAACGGTTCGGCTGCCGCTCGCAGACGGCGGCGGAACCCGCCTCGTGACGGTTCGCAGCGAGGCGGGCTCGGAGCCGCCGGGGTCAGGGCAGGGTGCGGATGGTCAGGCCCGCGGTGCGGAGCCGTTCGAGCAGGGCCGAACCCATGGCGGTGGCGGCGGTGACCTGTCCCGCGGTGCTCGGCAGGTCGTCGAAGGCCAGGCACAGCGCGGATTCGGCGAGCATCTTCGCGGTTTCGTCGTAGCCCGGGTCGCCGCCGGCGAACTCGGTCTGCACCTGCTGCCCGCCGGCTTCGCCGGTGAAGCGCACCGAGAACCACGACTTCGCGCGGTCTTGCTCGGCCGGGCCGGTGCCGGGGGCGCGGACGGTGGCCAGCGCACGCCGCGCGGGCGGAATCTGCGCGAGCAGCCCGAGGGCTCCGAGCCCGGCGATCCCGCCGACCAGTACGGGAAGCCGTTTGACGGCGGCGTATTGCCGGTAGGTGAAGTCCGGCCCGTACTCGGGCAGCGCGGCAGCCGAGCGGGCGACGATCCGCGGGTCGAGCGTGGGCATCGGCGCCAGCCACATGCCGCTGCCGTGGTCGCGGCGCGGCGATCCGAGAGGTGTGTGGATCCGCCGGTTCTCGGGGCGAGTCTCGACGCGGCGGCGCTGTTTCGCGGCGTCGGCCATCTGGCGCGGCCGGGACAGCGCCGTCAGCACCGATGCGTAGGTGCCGCCGGAGAAGGACGCGTTGGTCCGGACCTGGCCGGTGATGGTGACGGGTCGCTCGGCGGGCAGCTGCCGCACTGTGTGGTAAACGCCCAGGTCGTAGGGGATCGAGTCGAACCCGCAGGCGTGCACGATCCGGGCGCCGTTGCGCACGGCCGTCTCGTGGTGCCGCAGGTACATCCGGTCGACGAACTCCGGCTCGCCGGTCAGGTCGACGTAGTCGGTTCCCGCTGCGGCACATGCGGCGACCAGCGGCTCGCCGTACTGCACGTACGGCCCAACGGTGGTGATCAGCACCCGGGTGCTCTCGGCGAGCTTGCGCAGGCCGGCCTCGTCGGTGCTGTCGGCGTGCAGCAGCGGGAGGTCCGCACAAGCGGGATTCCGCTCGCTGAGCCGTTTCCGCACGTCAGCCAGCTTGTTCTCGTTGCGGCCCGCGAGCGCCCAGCGGCATCCGGGCGGCACGGCTCCGGCGAGATACTCGGCCGTGAGCTCACCGGCGAACCCGGTGGCGCCCAGCAGCACCACGTCGTAGCTGCGTTCACTCGTCATCCGCTGGAGATCCTTCCCGTTCCCGACCGCGCTCGTCCTCGCAGCAGCGATCGTAACGGCGTTATAGCGCCGGTCTCCATCCCACCGCCGCACCGGACCAGGCGCCCATGACGAGCGGCGCTCCGACCCGCACAGCGCGCCGCGCTGGGCGTCCCGCATCACGGTGGACCCGACTGCACAGCGGCGGCTGCACTAGCAGGTGGCGGCGAAGTCGCCAGCCCGTACTTCGGCAAGGCAACGCACGACTTCGCCGCGCGCAACGAGCGCATCCGGCTGATCGAAGGGCCGGAGCTCAAGCACCTGCTCAAGGAGCACCTCGACCTCGACGTGGTCATCGGCGCGAAGATCCCGAACCGGAAGAACTGACCGATGCCGCGTCGTAGCTGGGAGCGCGGGCCCGGCCGCTCGCGCTGATCAGACCGGCGTGAGTTCGCTTTCGGTGAGGTCGGTGTTGGCGAGCAGGTACTCGATGACCTGTTGCGGTTGGGCGGCGCGGGTGAGTACGGCCATGTTTCCGGTTTCGGGCCAATAGTTGTCGACGAGGGCGACCTCGAAGCCGTTGGCCAGACCCAGCAGGCAGATTTCGCGGCCCTCGTCGGGGTCGTCGTCGAAGGTGTACCGGAGGCGTTGCATGGCATCGGTGACCGACAGCTTCAGCGCGGCTATCGGGGGCGCATCGGTCAAGTCGCTCCACCGGTAAAGCGGTAGGGCCCGCAGCGGTGGTTCAGTCCAGGGCCGTTGACGATCCATCTCGGCGACCACTTTGGACAGAAACATGCGCAACGTCTCGTCGCTGTGCGGCTGGGGGATGTTGGCTCCCAGATCCGCACCGTTGGCCACGGCGTACGCGAGCGCGTCGTACTGCTCCTGCTGGGTCAGCGTGACGTAAGGCTCGGCGAGGAACCGCTGAGCTTCGCGGGCGGCCAGCTCATCGGTGAGCTCCTCAGCGAACTGCACGCAGTAGACGAGGCCGTCGACCGGTCGGCGCCAGGATTCGCCGGGCATGGATCTCCTTGAGCTGTTCCGTGGCGGGCTTCGCAGGGGCCTCGATGTCGACGTCGGGACCGAATACCCCGACACCGAAGCCGACCTCGGCGAGGCTACTGCTGACCGCGGCGGCCGTCCGTGCTTACCCGACCGGCATGAGTTCGTTTTCGGTGAGGTTGGTGTTGGCGAGCAGGTAATCGATGACGTGCTGGGGCTCGGTGTCGTGAGTGAGTACGGCCATGGCACCGGTTTCGGGCCAATAGTTTGCGACAAGGACGATCTCGGTTCCGGAGACGAGGGCGAGCGGGCAGATGTCGCGGCCATCGTCGGGCGCAGGGCGGAAGGGCTGGCGGAGGCGCTCCTCGGCTTTGAGGGGCGACATCGTCAGTCTCGCGACTGGGGTAGCGTCGGTGAAGTCGCTCCAACGGTTCAGCGGAAGAGGCTGCAGTGGGGGCGGAGTCCAGGGCCGTTGACGGTCCATTTCAGTCAGTACCTTGGACATGAACTCACGCAGGTCCTCTTCGGAATGGCTGGAGGCGGCGAAGCGTCCGAGGTCGTTGCCATTGGTTACGGCGTAGGTGAGCGCGTCGTACTGCTGTTGCTGGGTGAGGATGTCGACGGGATCCGCGAGCAGCCGGTGCGCGTGGTGGGCGGCCAGTTGGTCGGTGAGTTCGTCGGCGAACTGGACGGCGTAGGCGAGGCCGTCGGCCGGCGGGCGCCAGAACTCGCTGTTGTGCATACGTTCCTCCGTGTCTCCATTGTCCGCTCGGTGGTGTTCTGCGCGGTCGATGATCCTGACGTCGGCGTCGGGGTCGAATTTGGCCTTGCGGTCGTTGAACAAGTGGCGCATGAAGTTCATGGTGGCTTCCTTGCCGGGCCGGTAGTGGCCGCTCGCGTTGCTGACGAAGTGCACCACGCCGTCTTTGACACCGAGCTCGCCCGCAGCGGCCACCGGCTCGCCTGCGGCGAGGCTGGAATGGTGGAACCGGCCGAGTTCTTGGCGGTTGGAGGCGAAGATGTCGCCGTTCTTGTCCATGACGAAGATCGCCCGGGGGTCGTTCTGCGAGTGCAGCGAC
>NZ_JAFRFW010000199.1:0-11316 GCF_017434145.1 Saccharopolyspora sp.
CAGGTCGGGGTCGCGGCGGCAGGGCACCTGCTCGGCCTGCCCGCTGGCGTCGAGCAGCGCGCCGACGGCGCCACCGCCTTCGCCGTCCGTCCCGCTGCATATCGGGACGCTCGTGCTGAACATCTTTCCTCCTACCTGCCCGGGCAGTGCGGCTGCCCGCGCGGACGGTGGGGAATTCCCCAGAACATCGGCATTTGCTTCGAGGTGGGTGCGCACAAAAAGGCCGCGGACCCCGCTGGTGCGGGTCCGCGGCCGTCGAAAAAGCCCAGGAGGGCGGTCCTAGATCAGTGGATCGAGGAACGACTCCATGCGAACCGGCACGGAACGGTCGGCAACCGGCAGTGCCACGTCGATCAGACGCGGCAGGGTGCGAACGCGGTCATAGCCGAGCCAGGCCGGAAATTCCTGGAACAGCGCGGTACCCCCGGACATGGGGTGGCCAGGGGTACCGAGCGTCTGCAAGCTCTTCATCACTGCCACCTCCTTCCGGGTCGACGCCGGGTTCCGGACACCTCGGCTGCGCGATATGCAGAGTATGGGGCCCGCGAAGCGGCCCGCAACCGATTTTTCGAAGTTCCGCCGATCGCGGAAAAAATGCTGTTCAGCGCAACCGGAGCGGGCTCGGGCGGATCAGCTGCGGGTGTGCTCGCCCTGCACCAGGGCGAGCACGTCGGCGCCGAACTTGCGGACCTTGGTCGCTCCGATGCCGGAGATCGCCACCAGCGCGGCCTCGTCCGGCGGCCGCTGCTCGGCGATCGCGGTCAGCGTCGCGTCGGTGAACACGACGTAGGCGGGCACGCTCAGCTGCCGGGCGCGTTCGCCGCGCCAGGCGCGCAGCCGCTCCAGCAAGGTCTCGTCCACATCGGACGGGCAGTCCGCGCAGCGGCCGAGCTTGATGTCCATCGTGCTCACCAGCACCGCCGTGCAGCTGCGGCAGCGCGGCTGGGACCGGTTGCGCGGCGCGGCGGCCGCCGCCGAACGGGTCTTCGCGGGCAGCGCCGCCGGATGCCCGTCCGGGACCTGGCCGTCCTGGAACCGGCTCGGGCGCCGGTAGCGGCGGCCGTCCGCGGCGCGGGCCAGCGCCCAGGACAGGTGCAGGTGCTCGCGGGCGCGGGTGACGCCGACGTAGAACAGCCGCCGCTCCTCCTCGATCGCGGCGTCGTCCTCGGCGTGCTGGATCGGCAGCGTGCCCTCGACCAGCCCGGCCAGGAACACCGCATCCCACTCCAAGCCCTTCGCTGCGTGCAGCGAGGCGAGCGTGACGCCTTCGACGGTCGGCGGGTGCTGCGACTCCGCGCGGGCCTCCAGCTCGGCGACGTAGCGCGGCAGGCCCGCGTCGGGAACCGACGAAGCCAGCTCCTCGGCCAATTCGACCAGCGAGATCAACGATTCCCAGCGCTCGCGGGCCGAACCGCCCGGCGGGGGCTCCTCGGTCAACCCGACCTCGCCGAGCACCGAGCGCACCGCGGCGGGCAGGTCCGCACCAGCGTCGGACCGGTTCTCGGCGGTGCGCAGCGCGACCATCGCCTGGCGCACCTCGTTGCGGGCGAAGAACCGCTCACCGCCGCGGACCTGGTACGGGATCTCGGCGTCGGACAGCGCCTTCTCGTAGACCTCGGACTGCGCGTTGACGCGGAACAGGATGGCGATCTCGGACAGCGCCACGCCGCGGCCCGCCAGCTCGGCGACCCTGCGGGCGAGCGCTTCGGCTTCCGCGGGCTCGTGGTCGTACTCGGCGAACTCCGGTTCCGGGCCGTCCGCGCGCTGGCCGACGAGCCTGAGCCGCGTTCCGGCGGGGCGTTCGCGGGCCGCGCCGATCACGCTGTTCGCCAGCGAGACCACCTGCGGAGTGGAGCGGTAGTCGCGTTCCAGGCGGACCACGGTCGCTTCCGGGAACCGCTTCGGGAAGCCCACCAGCCACTTCGGGGACGCTCCGGCGAAGGAGTAGATCGTCTGGTTCGCGTCACCGACCACGGTCAGGTCGTCGCGCGGACCCAGCCACCCGTCCAGCACGCGCTGCTGCAACGGGTTCACGTCCTGGTACTCGTCCACGACGAACGAGCGGTACCGGGAGCGGAACTCCTCGGCGACGTCCGGGTGCTCCTCCAGGATCGCCGCGGTGTGCAGCAGCAGGTCGTCGAAGTCCAGCATCCGGGCTTCGTTCTTGAGCTGCTCGTAGGCCGCGAAGACCTTGGCCAACTGGTGCGGCGCGACCGGCACGTCCCGCCCGGCCCGCGCGGCCGCGGTGGCGTAGCCGTCCGGTCCGACCAGGCCCGCCTTGGACCATTCGATCTCACTTGCCAGGTCGCGCACCGACTCCTTCTCGGTGGACAGGCCGACCCGGTTCGCGGCCTGCACGACCAGGCGGAACTTGTTGTCCACCAGCGGCCAAACCTGGGTGTCGTGCACCCGCGGCCAGAAGTAGCGCAACTGCCGGAACGCGGCCGCGTGGAACGTCTGCGCCTGCACTCCTGCGGCGCCGAGCCCGCGCAACCGGGTGCGCATCTCACCTGCGGCGCGGGCGGTGAACGTCACGGCGAGCACCTGCTGCGGCACGACCAGGCCGCGCTGCACCAGGTACGCGATGCGGTGCGTGATCGTGCGGGTCTTGCCGGTGCCCGCGCCCGCCAGCACGCAGACCGGGCCGCGTGGTGCGGTGACCGCTGCCCGCTGCTCCGGATCCAGACCTTCCAGGAGTCGCGGTTGATCGGCCATGCCGGGCATCCTCGCAGAACCGCGCGACCGACCGGCGGCAACCCTCGCGGCGCGTTTCGCGCACCGTTGCTGAGCTGGGAGTTCGCCGCCTTCCCCGTGCTGCGGCCGCTCCGGGACAGCTGCGCCCGATCAGTCCGTCCAGAAGGCCCAGCCGCGCAGCATCCGATGCGCGATGGAGACGCTGGGTGGCAGCCGCAGGCCCGGGATGATGCCGTCCTCGGTGTTCATGGCGGCCTGCACGTCCGAGCGGGACACCCAGCGGGCCTCCTCGATCTCGCCGTCCGCGGGCCGTAACGGCTGCGCCGGGTCGGCCACGGCGGAGAACCCGAGCATCAGCGAGCGCGGGAACGGCCACGGCTGGCTGGCCAGGTAGCGCACCCGGTCGGCGTGCACCCCGACCTCCTCGGCCACTTCGCGCTGCACGCAGGCTTCCAGCGACTCGCCGACCTCGACGAACCCGGCGATCACCGAGAACCGCTGCGGCGGCCAGCTCGGCTGGCGCGCCAGCAGCACCTGATCGGCGCCGTCGTGCACCAGGCAGATCACCGCCGGGTCGGTGCGCGGGTACTCCTCCCGGTCGCAGCCGGAGCAGCGCCGCGCCCATCCGGCCTTCACCCGGTTCGTCGCCGCGCCGCACACCGCGCAGTAGCGGGAGTGGTCGTGCCAGTTCAGCAGGCCGACGGCGGTGGTGAGCAGGCCCGCATCGGTGTCGTCGAGCAGCGCGCCCGCGACCCGCAGGTCCTTCCAGCCTTCCTGCGCTCCGTCGCGTTCGGTGCGCAGCGCCCAGTAGGTGGTGCCTTGCTGGCTGCCGAGCAGCACCGCGTGCGGGATCGGCTGCTCGCCGAAGGCGGCCGCCTCCTCGAAGACCAGCCCGCCGTCCGACGTGACCTGGGTGCGGCCCTTGCCGTCGACGAGCAGCACCTTGCCGGAGGCCCACAGCTCGGCGGGCGGGACCTCCCGCAGCAGCTCGGTGCGGTCCACAGTGGAACGGGACAGCAGCGGCGCGGCGTCCAGCTGGAAACCGCCCCCATCGTGGTGCTGCGCGGGGGATTGCGCGCATGCGCCGGTCACGGCAGCACCACCCCGCCCAGTGCGCGCAACTGGTCGCCGATCTTGTTCGCGTCGCCGACGATCACGCCGGTGAACGCGGTCGGCGCGTAGTGCAGCGCCGCCTCGGCGACCTGTTCGGCGGTGACCGCGCGCAACCGGTCCGGGTGCGCGGTGAGCCAGCGGTGGTCCAGCCCGGAAGCGGCCAGCGTGGACAACATCGATGCCATCCCGGACTGCGAGGAGGTGGAGGTCAGCAGCCCGCCGATGGCGTACTGCCTGGCCGATTCGACCTCCGAGGTGCTCGGCGGGACCAGCGCGAGCCTGCCCAGCTCGTAGCGGGTCTCCAGCAGCGCGGCCGCGGTGACCTCGCTGGCGGTGTCCGCGTCGACCAGGATCGTGCCCGCACCGCGGGTGAACTCGAAGGAGGAGTGCGCGCCGTAGGTGTAGCCCTTGTCCTCCCGGATGTTCTCCACCAGCCGGGACGAGAAGTAGCCGCCGAAGCACAGGTTCGCGATCTGCAACGCCGGGTAGCGCTCGTCGGTCCGGTGCAGGCCCTGCGCGGACAGCCGCAGCTGCGACTGCACCGCGCCTTCGCGGTGCACCAGCCGCACGTCGCCGCCGCGCAGCTCGGGCAGGTCCGGCAGCTCGCGGGCCCGCGCATCGGAATCCCAGCCGCCGAGGATCCGCGCGACCTCACCGATCACCGAATCCGGGTCGATGTCGCCCGCCAGCACCAGCACCGACCCGCGCGGCAGCACGGCCTGGGCGTGCAGCGCGCGCACGTCCTCCGCGGTGACCTGGGCGACGTCCTCGGCCTCCGGAACTTCGCGGACGAACGGGTGATCGCCGTAGCGGACCCGCTGCAGCTCCTCGCGCGCGATCACGCGCGGTTGCGAGCGGGCCACGGCGATCCGCTCGACCAGGCGGTCGCGTTCACCGGCGACCTCCTGCTCGGTGTAGGCCGCGCCAGTCAGGGCGTCGGCGAGCACGTCCAGCAGCGTGTCCAGCCCGCTGGACAGGGCGCTGCCCGCGAGGCTCAGCCGCTCCGGGTCGACCACCGCGTGCAGCTCACCGCCCACCCGGGCCAGGTCGGTGTCGACCTTGACCCGGTCGCGGGTGGCCGTGCCGGTCAGCAACGTCTCGGCCAGCACTTCCGCGCGGGCCGGGTGCATCGCGTCGTCCCCGGCGAAGGGGATGCGGAGCCTGGCTTCGACCAGCGGCACCGCGCCGTGCCGGACGGCGATCACGCGCAGCCCGTTCGCCAGCTCGGTGTCGACGACCTCCGGCGAACGCAGCGGGCGCGGCTCGGCCAGCGGCGGCAGCGGGCGCGGCCCCGCCTCGGTGCGGCCGATCTCTTCGGCGCTGCGGTGGGTTGCCTGCGTCATGCCGCACCTCCGGCGGAGTTCGAGTCGTTGGCGGGCCGCACCCGCAGCAGCGCGCGGGTGTCCGGGCGCAGCGCCTTCGCGGCGGCGGCGACCTGGTCGGCGCGGACCTCGGCGATTCGCCGCGGCAGATCGGCGACCAGTTCGGCGCGGCCGTGCACCAGCTCGGCGCTGCCCAGGTCGAGCGTGCGCGACACGACGCGGTCGTTCTCGCGGTGCAGCGAGGCGGCCCAGCGGGCGGTCACCCGGGCGAGCTCGTCCTCGGTCGGACCGTGCTCGGCCAGGTTCTCCAGTTCGCGGTCCACGGCGTCCACCACGCGCTCCTCCTCGACATCCGGGGTGTGGATGGCGGTGAGCGTGAAGGTGTCCGGATCCCGGGCGTCCAGCGGCGCGCCCATCAGCCCGCAGCCCGCGTGCACGTCCACCACCAGCGGCTCCTGGTAGACCATGCGCTGCTGCAGCCGGGCGGCGTCGCCGTCGGTGAGCACCGCGGAGAGCACGATGTTGGCCAGGTACTGGTCGAGCTCGCCGACCGGGTCCGGCAGCCGGTGGCCGAACGCGATCGCGGGCAGCGGCGCGTGCGGGTCGACGTGTTCGCCGACGAGCTCCTCGGTGGGGAACGGCTCGGCGAACGACGGGCGCGGGCGCACCTCGCGGGCCGGGACGTCGCCGAAGTGGCGGTGCACCAGCTCGATCGCGTGCTCGGCGTCGAAGTCCCCCGAGATGGTCAGCACGGCGTTGCCGGGCGCGTAGAAGGTGTCGAAGAACGCCGCGCAGTCGTCGACGGTGGCCTTCTCCAGGTCGGTGAAGTCCCCGTAACCGTTGTGCGCGTTGGCGAACGTGGAGTACAGCACCGGCGGCAGCAGGATCCACGGGAAGCCGCCGTAGGGCCGGTTGAGGACGTTGAGCCGGATCTCCTCCTTGACCACGTCCACCTGGTTGCGCAGGTTCTCCTCGGTGAGCTTCGGCGCGCGCATCCGGTCGGCTTCCAAGAACAGCGCCCGCTCCAGCGCCGCCGCGGGCAGCACCTGGAAGTAGTCGGTGTAGTCCTGATGCGTCGAACCGTTGAACACACCGCCGGAGCCCTGCACGTGCCGGAAGTGCGCGAGCTTCTCCAGGCTCTCGCTGCCCTGGAACATCAGGTGCTCGAACAGGTGCGCGAAGCCGGTGCGGCCTTCCGGTTCGGAGCGGAAGCCCACGTCGTAGTGCACGCTGACGCCGACCACGGGGGCCTGCCCGGAAGCGCCCTGCGCCGAGTCCGGCGCGAGCACCACGCGCAGCCCGTTGGGCAGGGTGAGGCGCTGCAGTTGGGGTTCGACCATGTCCCGCAGCTTACGTCCGCGCGGTCACGGCGCGTCACGCCCCCGTTGCCTCTCCGCTCGTGCTTCGGCCGCCCGCGGCGTTGCGCGCGGTGCGCTCCGGCCGCTGCCGCCCGTGCCCCGGAAGTTCAACGGAACGGCTGGTCAGCGAGTCGCGGGCGGTTCAAGGCCGATAGGCCGCCGCGCCCTTGGGCGGCATCCGCTCGCACCGCCTGATCAAACCCTGATCGAGTGGCGCGGGTGCGTGTCGGCCCGCCCGGCGCGGAGCGGGCGGTCACCTCGCCCAGCCGCCCGGGCACGCGGGACGAGTCGTCGGCCGACCCCTCGCAATCCCGCCGGCTCACAACGGACAGAACGGGACCCAACGCCCGATCCGCCCGGCCGGCGGTCTCGCATCGATCGAGTTCGTGCGATCCCCGATCGGGTGGACGCTAAGCTCCCACCCGCGATCAACGAGGTGCGATCGCGCCGCGCGGCCAGTCGTTTGGAGTCCAGCCATGACGCAGCCACCGCCGCAACGACCCGGTGCGCCATCCGGCCGCCGGCAACAGCCGGACCCGCGCTCGGCAGGCGACAAGCGGCGGTCCGGCAACACGGGGCTGATCGTCGGGCTGGTCATCGTGGGAATCTTCCTGCTCGGCTTCGGCACGGTCGGTGTGGGCGCCATCGCCCTCAACACCGGCACCACCGGCGGCGACCGGCCGGTCACGCACGATCCGACCGATCTCCCCGCCCCGGCCTCCGGCACCGAACCTTCCGACGAGGAAACGACCTCCAGGCGGCCCGTGCGCCCGCGCCAACCCGATCACGCGTACGCGAGCGCTCCGCGCCCGGTTTCCGCACTGGCCGAGAACCCGATCAACATCGCGGGCAACGGCGCCGTCGACGCGCCTTGCCCGTTGCCGCCGTTCGCCACCGACACCGCAGCGCAGGACGCGTTCTACCAAGCCGCGGCGCCCTGCCTGATGCAGGCGTGGGCGCCCGCGCTGCGCGCGGCGAACCTGCCCGCGCGAACGCCTTCGGTGGTGACCACCGCAACCGACCTGAACACCCCGTGCGGCCACCGCACCTGGGACCAGACGGCGATGTACTGCCCCAGCGACAACACCATCTACATGACCTCGCGCTACTACGCGGAGAAGGAGAACCGCGTCGAAGGCGGCGCCTACCTCGGGCAGTTCGCGCACGAATTCGGGCACGCGATCCAGGCGATGAGCGGGATCAACCCGGCCTACCTCGACGCATCAAAGGCCGCAGGCGGCAGCAGTCCCGCCGGGCTCGAGCTGACCCGGCGCTCCGAGCTGCAAGCGACCTGCTTCGAAGGGATGACGCTGGCCGCGCTGCAGAACGGCGGCGTGCGCAACGACCTCGTGCTGCCCGCGCTGGCCGATTCCCGGGCGCGCGGCGACGAGTACAACGAGCAGCCCGACCACGGCCGCATCGCCACGAACACCAAGTGGATCGACCGGGGATTCAGCGGCAACGAGGTGACCGCGTGCAACACCTGGGCCGCCGCACCATCCGATGTGGACTGATCAGGCGGGTTCCGGGCGGCGCAGCAGCAACGCGTAACCGCCGCCCGCCACCGCGGCCAGCGTGCCCAGCACCCAGCTGATCCGGGTGCTCGGCCCGCCGTCACCCGTCGCGTCGCCCGCGCGGAACGCGCGATCGCCGCGCTTCGGGACCTGCACCTGGAATTCCTGCCCGCGGTTGTGCCCGCAACCGTCCAGCCGCAGCCGCCGCACTTCCCCGTCCACGCGGACCTCGACGAGATCGCCCTGCGTGGCCCTGCCGCACGGCACCGACTCGACGACCTTGGCCTGCGCGGTGCGCCCGCCGGGCAGGCCGCTTTCCGACAGCCGCCACCAGGAGAAAGCCACCACGCCGAGGCCGAGCAGTCCCAGCACAACCAGGATCAGCCCCACCGATGCCGAACCACCTCGTCGCCCCACGGTGTGATCGTCCCAGAACGCCGGGTGGCGTCTTCGCGCACCGGCCCGCTCACGGTTCGGCGGGGTTCACGGTCCAGCCGGGGTTCACGGTTCGGCCGGGGTGACCTTCTTGACGTAGAGCAACCGGTCGCCGTCCTCGATCGCATCGGCTTCCGGAGCGTCCACCCGGTACAGCTCGTCGCCGCGGACCACGCCGAGCACGATGTCCGACAGGTGCCGCGGCGAACCGCCGACCTCCGACGGCTCCACCTCGCGTTCGGCGATCGCCAGCCCCACGTCCGGGGTGAGCAGGTCCTCGAACATCTCCACCACCGACGGCGTGGTGGTCGCCATGCCCAGCAGCCTGCCCGCGGTCTCGCTGGAGACCACCACCGAGTCCGCACCGGACTGCCGCAGCAGGTGCACGTTCTCGGCTTCCCGCACGGCGGCCACGATCTGCGCCTTCGGCGCCAGTTCGCGGGCGGTGAGCGTCACCAGCACCGCGGTGTCGTCGCGCGCGGGCGCGATCACGACCGCGCGCGCCCGCGGCAAGCCCGCCACGCGCAACACGTCCGAGCGGGTTCCCGAACCGTTCACCGTCACCAGGCCCAGCGAGGACGCCGTCTCCAGCGCGGCGTGGTCGGTGTCCACGACCACGATCCGCCCCGGGTCGGCCCCGTCGCCGAGCAGCGCCGTGACCGCGGAGCGGCCCTTCGTCCCGTAGCCGATGACGACCACGTGGTCGCGCACCTTGGACCTCCAACGTTGGATCTTCAGCGCCTGCCGGGAGCGTTCGGTGAGCACTTCGAGGGTGGTGCCGACCAGCACGATCAGGAACAGCACCCGCAGCGGCGTGATGACCAGCACGTTCACCAGCCGCGCCAGCGGGCTGATCGGGGTGATGTCCCCGTAGCCGGTCGTGGACAGCGAAACCGTGGCGTAGTAGACGACGTCGAGCAGGCTCAGCTCGCCGCCCGCGGAGTCCCGGTACCCGTCGCGTCCCAAGTAGACGATCAGCACGGTGGCCGCCAGCGCCAGGATCGCGCCGATGATCCGGCGCACGATGGAACGCCCGGGGCTGACCCGCGCTTCCGGCATCCGGATCACGCCGACGAGGGTGTGGTCCGGGCGGTCGGTGAGCCGGTCGCCGGTCTCCTCGCGCGCCCGCGCGTTGATCAGCGAGGCGGGCGAGATGCGGCCGCGCCCGCTCACCGCGCGCCCACCCGGCCTGCGGCCGTCGCAGGTCCGCCTGCGGCCGTCGCGCGTTCGCTCACCACTCCCCCGATTCCGGCTCGTTCGCCGTGGTCGCGTCGGACCCGCAGAACATAACCCGGGCGCACCCGGCCGAACCAACGCCGGTCGGCAACCACGCCGGAGACCGTTGCGGCACCCGCGACAACCCGGACGGACCGGGCGAACGGGAGCCGGATCCTGGAAAGCTGCGGGGCATTGTCCGCCGCGGCCGCCCGTGCGAGGCTGCCGGGCATGTCCGCGAAACGTTCGGTCCGCGTGCTCTCCGGAGCCCTCGCCACGATGGGCGCGCTGCACTTCCTGCGCCCGAAGCCGTTCGACGGGATCGTCCCGCGATCGCTGCCGGGTTCCGCCCGCACCTGGACCTACGTGTCCGGGGCGGCCGAGCTGGGCTGCGTGGCCGCCGTGGCGCACCCGCGCACTCGGCGGGCCGGGGCGCTGGTGACCGCCGGGTTGTTCGTCGGCGTGTTCCCGGCCAACCTGCGGATGGCCGCCGACTTCCGCCGGAAACCGTTGCCACTGCGGCTGATCGCCTACGGCAGGCTGCCGCTGCAGATCCCGCTCGTGGCCTGGGCGCTGCGGGTCCGCCGCGAGGCGGGCGAGTAAGCACGGTCACCCGCGAGGTTTACGATCTTCGAGTGCAGGAACTTGAGCACGCCGCAGCAGCACTCGGCTGGCACGGGCAGGTCGTTTCCGACGTGGCAGCGCTCGGGTCCAGATTCGCCGCCGTGACCCGCGTCCGGCCGGACGTGCACCGGTGGCGGTGTGCGCACGGCTGGACCCCGGAGAACGATCCGGCCTGGTTCCGCTCCTGGTCGCAACCCAACATGCACGATCACCTGCCGGTCGCCGCGATCGACATCGTCGGAATCCTCGTTCCGGTGCGCAAGGCCAAGCACGGGATGCGGGCCTGCGGAACGCTGATGACGCTGGCGCCGTGCAGCGTGGTGCTGCCGCCCCGGCACCCGTACCGCCCGTGGCCGATGACCGAAATGGACTACTACGGCGTCGGAGTCGTGCAGGACAACGGCCCGGAACCGTCCGAGGTGCTGCTGCAGCCGGAGGACCGCTCCGCCGAGTTCGGCGCCCCGTTGTTCGGCCGCTGGTTGCAGGAAGTCCTGTATTCGCTGATGTTGCAGCGCGGCCAGCAGAGCCCGGCGTCCTGACCCGATTCGCGGACGGCTCAGGCGAGGACGTACTCCCGCCAGTTGAGCCCTTCGGGGTTCCAGCTCAGCCCGCGGCCGTTCTTGATCGAGCGCAACGCCTGCACGGTGTGCGGCCAGCGCCGGGCCACGTTCGCCGCGGCCACCGGCGTCATCAGGTCGCTGGTGCGCTGGTGCCTGCCGGGGCCGAGGAAGGCGACGCCATCCGGCGTGGACAGGATGTCGGTGAGCGTGACCTGCCCGGACAGCGCTGACTTCTCCACGCTGATCAGGGAGTCCGGCTGCACGTCCGACGGCCAGCTGCGGCGGTCCAGGTCGGCGGCGACGGGCGTTTCGCAGTTGCCGCAGCGGCACTCGAACTCACCCGCCCAGCCGTGCCTGGTCCAGGACCACACGACCGCGCCGCCGCGGTCCAGGTCGGTCAGCGCCGAGACGTGCGGCCACGCGGCGACGACGGCGCCGAGCACGGTCCGCTGGGTCGGCGGATCGGCGCCGGGGCCGGTGA
>NZ_JAFRFW010000200.1:0-4659 GCF_017434145.1 Saccharopolyspora sp.
CTGCTCGAGCAGGGCCCGGACGCCGCGGCCGAGGCCGCGCTCGACGTCGGCGAACCGAAGCAGGACTAGGAGTTGATCGGGGAGTTCGCGCCGGTGGCCGGGCTGAGCACGTCGCAAGCGGCTGACGCCGCTTCTCGCGCCCAACGCTCAGCTCGCCACCGCTTCGGTGCGCTCCGCTCTCGGCAGCATCGCCGTGGCGAGCGCTGTGGCGAGCATCAGCCCGGTCATCAGCAGGAACGCGTGCCCGTAGGCGGCGGCGAGCACCCCGGGCGCGCGGTCGGCGGTGGCGGTCGCCGCCGCCACGGCCGCGAGTCCCACGGCGCCGCCGACCTGCTTGGTGGTGTTCATCAGCCCGGAGGCCGCGCCCGCGTCCTCGGCGGCGACTCCGCTGGTCACCACGGTCGTGATCGGAGTGTTCAGCAGTCCGCCGCCGATCGCGATCAGGATCCCCGGCCCGAGCAGCCCGAGCACGTAACCGGAGTCCGGCGTCAGCAGGCTCTGCCAGCCGAACCCGGCCGCGCTGATCGACGCACCCGTCGCGATCAGCGCGCGCGTGCCGACGTGGCGCATCAGCCTCGGCACCACGTTCACACCCAGCAGGATGCTCACCAGCGTGTGCGGCAGGAATCCGAGCCCGGTCGCCAATGGCCCGTAGTGCAGGAGTTCCTGCATGGCCAGCGACAGGAAGTACCACATGGGATTCAGGCACGCCCCGGCCAGCAACAGCACGGCATTGCCCGCCGACACCGCGCGCAGCCGGAACAGCCGCACCGGAATCAGGGCGGCATCGCTGTGGCGCGCTTCGTGCGCTGCGAACAGCGCGAGCAGGGTCAGGCCCGCGAACGCCGCCGCAACGGCGAGCGAGTCCGCGTCGCGCAGTTGCGTGATCCCGTACGTGAGCGTGATCAGACCGGCCGTGGCGGTGAGCGCTCCGGGCACGTCCAGGCGTGCAGCCGCTGATGCCCGGTTGCGCGCCAGCAGGCTCAGCGCCAGCGGCGCGGCAACGACCCCGATCGGCACGTTGATCAGCAGCGTCGCCCGCCAGGAGAGGTACTCGGTGAGCACTCCGCCCGCGAGATTTCCGGCCGTGCCACCGGCCATTCCGACGGCGGCCCAGATCGCCAGCGCTCGGGTCCGGTCGTTCCCCTCGGGGAACGTGGTGGTCAGCAGCGTCAGCGTGGCCGGGGCGAGCACGGCCGCGCCGAGCCCCTGCACAGCCCGCGCCGCGATCAGCGCGCCAGGCTCGACCGCCGTCCCGCCCACCAGGCTGGCCACGCAGAACAACGCGAGCCCGGCGAGGAACGCGCGCCTGCGCCCGATCACGTCGGCGAGCCGCCCGCCCATCAGCAGGAAACCGGCGAAGACCAGCGCGTAGGCGTTGACCACCCAGGGCAGCACCGTTTCGTCGAGACCCAGTGAAGCGCTGATCGACGGCAACGCCACGTTCACCACGGACACGTCCAGCACGACGATGAACTGCGCCGCGCAGGCCAGGGCGAGCAGGAGCCTCCGGCGATCCAAGATTCCCCCTTTTTGATACAGCAGTATCATATACAGCAGTATCACGTAGGAGAAGCTGGGAGAAGCATTGCCGAAGACCGTCGATCACGCCCAGCGCCGAGCCGCGATCGCGGACGGCCTCGTGCGGGTGGCCGCGCGGGAAGGGCTGCACGCGGTCACGATGCGCGCCGTCGCCGCCGAGGCCGGCGTCTCGTTGCGGCTGGTGCAGTACTACTTCCACAGCAAAGCCCAGCTCATGCACTCCGCCCTGCTGCACCTGGAAGAACGCAGCCACCAGCGGTGGGCGGAGCGGATGCGCGCTCGCGACGGGTCGACCCGCGAGCTGGTCGCGGAACTGCTCGCCGAAGCGCTGCCCACCGACGAGGCGAGCCGGGCGTTCCACCTGGTGTGGACTTCGTTCGCGGCGCTGGCGATGACCGACGCCGAGCTGTCCGCGCAGCCGTTCGTCGAGGGCCCGCAACGGCTGGAGGAGCAGCTCACCGGCTTGCTGACGCGGGCGCGGGAGAACGGCGAACTGCTCGCGAGCGCCGACCCCGCGATCGAATCCGCCCGGCTGTTGGCCCTCGGCCACGGCCTCGGAACCGCGGTCCTGGTCGGCCAGCGCACCGCCGACTCCGCCCGAACCGTGCTGACCTACCACCTGAACGCGCTGTTCGGGTAGAGCCTCGACCTGTCGCGGATGCCGCTGCCGCTCTACTCGTGATGATGTGTATTGTTGGTGTATGAGCCGCACAAACATCGATATAGATGATGAACTGGTCGAAGCCGCGATGCGCCGGTACGGCCTGACGACCAAGCGCGAAGCGGTCGACGTCGCGTTGCGCAGACTTGTCGGTCCTAAAGTGACCAGCGAGGAGTTCTTCGCGCTGGAAGGGATCGGCTGGGATGGCGATCTCAACGAGATCCGTGACGATGCTCCGGAGCAGGTATGAAGCAGTATCTCGTCGATACGTCGGTCTGGATCGACTTTTTTCGCGGGATTCCCGGTGGATCCCACGACGTCATGAAGGACTTGGGGCAGGACACCGACTGCATCGCCACCACAGAGCCTGTGATCATGGAACTGCGAGCCGGAGCCGTGGGAACTCGGCTAGCTCGGATCGAAGGGACGTTGAACCGCTTCGCGCAGCTTGGCGTTCAGCCGACCACAGATTTCTTCGTGGCGGCCGACCTCTACAGGCAGGTGCGCCGCAACGGGAACACTGTCCGCTCCATGGTCGACTGCCTGATCGCTGCGGTCGCCATCCGAACTGGCGCAACGCTGGTTCATCGAGACCGTGACTACGCGTTGCTGGCGGATATCGCTACCGAGCTTCGGGTGCGGTCTGCACTGGACTGATCAGTCGTCCAGGACCACCGAGACGATGCCCGCCAGGTGCGCGAGGCGCGCGACCTCGGCGGCGCGGAACATCGGGCCACCGGGGCGTCCGGCCAGCAGCACGCGATCCGGTTTGCCGATCGGGGTCGCCGCCAGTTCGGTGCCGAGTTCCTGCCAGGTTTCCGGCACCCAGCCCTCGTCGCCGTCCAGGATCGTGGCGCGCGGCAGCGGCAGCCACGGCAGCTCCAGGTAGCCCTGCTGCGGCGCGGACGAACTCGCCGCCAGTTGCTCGGTACCGCCCGAGTGGTGCCCGAACACGATCGCCCAGCCGGACCGGATGATCTTCGGCACGCCCTCGGCGAAGATCTGCAGGCCGTTGCCGGGCTCGGCGGCGATGTCCTCGACCAGCTCCAGCTCGCGGTGGGTGTCCAGCACGCCCGCGTACGGCCGGACCGCGTCGACCTCGACCCCGTCGATGGACTCCGCGGCGGTGATCAGGATGTCCGGCAGGCGACCGGACGGCAGTTCCACCACCATGTCGTCGATGGCCACGTCCGAGGCCCGCTCGACCACGTCGACGCTGAGTATGTCTGCTCCGATCTCGCCCAGCGCACTCGCCACCGCCCCGAGGATCCCCGGGCGGTCCGGTATCTGAACCCGGATCAGGAAGGACACCGGACTCAACGCCTCCAGCTTCGTGCGCGGCACCTCGCCGTCCGCGCTCCCCGCGACGCACGGCCGCTCACCAGGGCCGCCGTGCGAGCAGCAGGCGGGCCAAATTGTGGCAGACACCGCACCCTAGCGGTGCGCCCGCCGTTCGTGTAGTGCAACGCGAGGTCGTCGTTGCACCTTCCCGCGCTGCCCGGCTTACCCGCGAAGGGCGCCTTGACCCCGATGAAGCGGTCCGCCGCTGCTGTTCCGGAGAGGGCGGCCAACACGCGCGGCCGTCAGCCGAGGGGGGCCGATGCGGCGAAGTGGCGAGCAGGCGGAAGGGGCCTGCGCTGCCGCTCCGCGGCGCAGCGGTGACACGGGGTGACGACCGGGTTCGCCCCCTGGCCGGGGCCATGCGGGCTCGGCAATAGACTGAGGACAACCCGTGATACCGGACATGACCAGGGAGCCTTCGCAGTGTCCAAGATCTCCCGCGACGAGGTCGCGCACCTCGCCGGCCTGGCCAGGCTGGCGGTCACCGAGCAGGAGCTCGACACCTTCGCCGGTCAGCTCGACGTGATCCTCGAATCGGTGGCCCGCGTCGGGGAGGTCGCCGCGCAGGACATCCCCCCGACTTCGCACGCGGTGCCGGTGACCAACGTGTTCCGCGAAGACGTGGTGCGGCCCAGCCTGCCGCGCGAGGCCGCGCTGGACGGCGCGCCCGCGGCCGAGGAGAACCGGTTCCGCGTCCCGCGGATCTTGAACGAGGAGGCGTGATGACCCAGACCGCGACCGGCGGCGACTCGGCCCTGACCGGCCTGACCGCCGCGGAGCTGGCAGCCGAGCTGGCCGCCGGCGAGGTGAGTTCGGTCGAGGCCACCCGCGCCCACCTGGACCGCATCTCCGGCGTGGACGGCAACGTGCACGCCTTCCTGCACGTGGACGCCGACGGTGCGCTCGATGCCGCGAACAAGGCCGACGAGGACCGCGCCGCCGGCCGGTCGGCTTCCCCGCTGGCGGGCGTGCCGCTGGCGCTCAAGGACGTGTTCGCCACCGGCGACATGCCCACCACCTGCGGCTCGAAGATGCTGGAGGGCTGGGTCCCGCCGTACGACTCCACGGTGGCGCAGCGGCTGCGCGCGGCCGGTGTGGTGGTGCTCGGCAAGACC
>NZ_JAFRFW010000201.1:0-5448 GCF_017434145.1 Saccharopolyspora sp.
GACCGGGAGCCGGCCCGCTGCGCGGTGCACCGGCGGACGAGGTGCGGGCGGTGCACCGCTGGCTCACCACCGGAGGCACCCGAATGGTCCGCTGTTCGCAGCAGTGGGCGGAGCCCGCGGGTTCGGCCGCGTCCTGGCGCGACTGGCTCGACCGCGCCACCCAGGCCCGCAACCCCTACCCCGCCACCAACTGATCCCCGCCGTTCGGAGTGCACGGCCTCTTCGCCCCACTGGATTGGTCGAACGGTCCGTTCACTCCGGACGCTTGGGGGTCGAACGCAGTGCGGCCCGGCACCCCGTTTCGGGATGCCGGGCCGCGAGTGCGCGATCGGCTTACTCGGTCGGCTGCTGCTGCCTGCCCGAGACGAGTTCGCGTTACTCGAGCTCCTCGCGCTCGCGGCGCTCGTTCTCCGCGTGCGCTCGCTCCAGCGCCTCGGTCTCCTCGGCCGGGTCCGGCTTGAGCAAGCTGCCCGCGACCGGAGTGCCCGCGGCGCCGAGCTTGTTCATCTTCTTCGGCACCGGAGCGCCCTGGTACGGCAGCTCCTCCGGGTGGCCGTGCGAGTCCACCGGCCCCAGCGGCTGGTGCACCTCGATGAACTCGCCGTGCGGCAACCGCTTGATGATGCCGGTCTCCACACCGTGCTCCAGCACCTCGTGGTCGGCCCGCTGCAAGCCCAGGCAGATCCGGTAGGTGAAGAAGTAGGTGATCGGCGGCAGCAGCAGCAGCCCGATGCGGCCCATCCAGGTCATCGCGTTCAGCGAGATGTTCAGCTCGAACGCGATCACGTCGTTCATCCCGGACAGCTGCAGCACCAGGAAGAACGACAGCGCCATCATGCCGAGGCTGGTGCGCACCGGAACGTCCCGCGGCCGCTGCAGCAGGTTGTGGTGCGCGTCGTCCTTGTTCAGCTTGCGCTCGATCATCGGGTAGCTGATCAGCAGCGTGAACAGGATCCCCATGCCGAGGGCGCCGCAGAAGAACACCGGCGGCACCGTGTACGGCCCGATGTAGAGCTCCCACGCGGGCCAGATCCGCAAGATCCCGTCCGCCCACATCAGGTACCAGTCCGGCTGCGAGGCCGCGGAGACCTGCGAGGCGATGTACGGCCCGAGGTTCCAGATCGGGTTGATCTGGAAGACCCCGCCCATGATCGCCAGCACGCCGGTGGTCAGCGCGAAGAACGCGCCGCTCTTGAGCGCGAAGGTCGGCAGGATGCGGATGCCGACGACGTTGCTCTCCTTGCGCCGCACCCCCGGGAACTGGGTGTGCTTCTGGTACCAGACCAGCGCCAGGTGCACCGCGATCAAGCCGAGCATGATCCCGGGCAGCACCAGCACGTGCAGGATGTAGAGCCGCGGGATGATCACCATGCCGGGGAATTCGCCGCCGAACAGCGCCCAGTGCACCCAGGTGCCGATCACCGGCACGGACAGCACGATGCCGGACATGGTGGCGCGGACGCCGGTGCCGGAGAGCAGGTCGTCCGGCAGCGAGTAGCCGAAGAAGCCCTCGAACATGCCCAGGATCAGCAGCAGCGCGCCGATCGTCCAGTTCCCCTCACGCGGGCGCCGGAACGCACCGGTGAAGAAGATCCGGAACATGTGCGCCATCATCCCGGCGACGAACAGCAGCGCCGCCCAGTGGTGCAGCTGCCGGATGAACAGGCCACCGCGCACCTCGAACGAGATGTCCAGCGTGCTGGCGAACGCCTTGGACATCTCCACGTCCTGCAGGTTCCGGAACACCCCGTGGTAGGTGACCTCCTCCATGGAGGGGTCGAAGAACAACGTCAGGTAGATCCCGGTGAGGATCAGGATGATGAAGGTGTACAGCGCGATCTCGCCGAGCAGGAACGACCAGTGCGTCGGGAAGACCTTGTTGAGCTGGCGGCGGATGCCCGGCGCCATGTTGTAGCGCAGGTCGGCCTGGTCGGCCGCGTCCGCCGCCTGCCGGTAGAGCTTGCTCTCCGGCTTCGTGGGCGTCGTGATCGAACTCATGCGTTTCGCTCCCAGTACGCTGGCCCGACCGGCTCGATGAAGTCGTGCTTGGCCACGAAGTATCCCTGCTCGTCAACCGTGATCGGCAGTTGCGGCAGCGGGCGGGTGGCCGGACCGAACACCGGCTTGGCGTAGGTGTTGACCACGTCGAACTGCGACTGGTGGCAGGGGCACAGCAGCCGGCCGGTCTGCTGCTCGAACAGCGAGGTCGGGCAGCCGACGTGCGTGCACACCTTCGAGTACGCGTAGTAGTCGCCGTAGTTGAAGTCCTCCTGGCCCTTGCGCCGGACCGGGGCGCTGCCGGGCCGCAGCCGGATGAGCATCACCGGGGCGTCGGAGCGCCGCAGCACCGAGGCCAGTTCTTCCTCGTTGTGCCGGTCGGCCTCGCGGAACGGGAAGACCGTCTCGAACCCGCCCGCGTCGATGTCCTCCGGGCGCAGCAGCGACACGTCGTGCGGATCGCCGGTGTCGCGCCGCAGGTAGACCTTCTCGCCGGGCTTGTGCTGCAACCACGCGGTGTGCTCGAGGTTGTCCGGGCCCGCGGTGGCCCACGGGTCCTTGATGAACCCGCCGATCGCGATCACGCCGGTGCCCAGCCCGAGCGCCCCGGCGCCGAAGCCCAGCGAGCGGCGGATCAGCGAACGCCGCGCGAAACCGCTGCGGTCGCCGGCGTCGGCCAGGATCGCGGTCGCGGTCTGCCGGTCCACCTCGTCCGAGCCGTGCCCGTCGTGGCGCTGCTGGACGGCGACCTCGTGCGGGATGAACTTCTTGGTGTACATCACCACACCGGCGCCGACCGCGAAGATCGACAACCCGAGGAACAGGCCGACCAGCGGGTTGTACAGGTGGTAGAGCAGGTAGGCCGCGCCGCCCTCCTGCGGGCTGACGTACTCCCACGGCCACCAGATGAACACCACGATGAACGCCAGCGCGGAGAACCCGGCGAGGGCGAACCAGGCGGCGACGGCGCGCTCGGCGCGGCGCTCGGCCCGGGTGTCCTGCACCGGCCACGGGTCCTGGTAGCTGACCAGCTCGACGTCGTCGAGGGCCAGCCCGAGCCGCATCTTCTCGTCGCGGCTCATCTCGGCCAGCTCGGCTTCGGTGTACTCCCGCTTGGGGGTGTGCCCGCCTTCTCCCTGCGGGCTCTCGTTCTCGCTCATGCCCTGGCTCCGATCCACAGCGTGATGCCGATCAGCGCACCGAGGCCGACGACCCAGGCGATGATGAACTCCGAGGCGGGACCCCAGCCGCCGAGGGAGTTGCCGCCGGGGCTGTTGTTGCTTTCGGTCACGGACTTGACGTAGGCGATGATGTCCTTCTTCTCCTCCGGCGTGAGCTGCCGGTCGGAGAACTTGGGCATGTTCTGCGGGCCGGTGAGCATGGCCTCGTAGATCTGCTGCTCGCTGGCCGGGTCGAGGTTCGGCGCGAACTTCCCGGACGACATCGCGATGCCGCGGCCGGTGAAGTTGTGGCAGGAGGCGCAGTTGAGCCGGAACAGCTCGCCGCCGCGCGCCGAGTCACCGGTCGCCGAGGCGTTGGCCAGGTCCGGGCTCTGCGGCCCGCCGCCGTAGGTCTGCACGTAGGCGGCCAGCGCGTCGATCTGCTCCGGGTCGAACTTCGGCGGCTTGCGCGTCGCCTGCGCTTCCTGCCGCACCATCGGCATCCGGCCGGAGGAGACCTGGAAGTGCGTGGCTGCCTCGCCGACGCCGACCAGGCTCGGCCCGCGGTCCTTGACCCCGCCCAGGTTCGCGCCGTGGCAGCTGATGCAGGCGTTGTTGTAGAGCTGCTCGCCCTGCCTGACCAGTGCCGGGTCCGCCGCCGCGTGCGCGGTCTGCGGCTCGGGGGTCAGGACCGTGTACAGCCCGCCCGCGCCGACCAGCGCGATCCCGAGCGCGAGAGCACCGGAAAGCCTGCGCCGGAACTTCGACCCCGCGCGCTTCCGTTTCTTGATGGTGGTCATGAGTGCGGCAACCCTTGCTGTCAGGTTCGGGTGTTACGTGGCGGCCGATGCGGCCGTCGGGTCACGGAACGAGGTAGATCACGGCGAACAGTCCGATCCACACGATGTCCACGAAGTGCCAGTAGTAGGACACGACGATCGCGGCGATGGCCTGCGCGGGGGTGAACTTGCTCAGCCGCGTCCGCATGATCAGGAACACGAACGCGATCAACCCGCCGATGACGTGCAAGCCGTGGAAGCCGGTCGTCATGAAGAAGACCGTGCCGAAGGCCGACGAAGCCATCGTCGTGTGGTGGGAGGTGACCAGCGTGTAGTACTCCCCGGCCTGTCCGAGCACGAAGATCGCGCCCATGATCAGGGTCACCACGTACCAGCGGCGGAGGCCGAACACGTCCCCGCGCTCGGCCGCGAACACCCCCCACTGGCAGGTGAACGAGGAGGCCACGAGGATCACGGTGAACGGGAGGGCGTAGGCGAGGTTGAGCTCGCTGGGCGGCGGGGGCCACTCGCCCTCGTTCTGCGCCTTCACCGTGAAGAACATGGCGAAGAGCCCAGCGAAGAACATCAGCTCGCTGGCCAACCAAACGATGGTGCCCACGCTGACCATGTTCGGCCGGTTCAGCGAGTGCACACGTGAACTGATTGAGGGCGCTGCCGTTGTCACGCGACGCATTATGTCTCCCGCGATTTTCGCGTGCGCCCTCGGGTCCGGGGCGTGCCGTCCGGGTGATCAGATCGCGACCTGGAGGTGACCCGCTGTGATGAATTTCGGGCGTTTTCTGCCCCGGCTGGCCTTTTGGCGGCGGTCGCAGGAGCCCGCCGCACCCGCACTGGACGATCCGAGCCTGGTCATCGTGGTGCGGGCGTTCGACGACACGGAGGCCGCATCGGCGGTGCTCGCCCGTTCCGAGCGGTGGACCGCGGAACGTCCCGCGGTGCTGCGCCACCACTTGCGGCTGCCGCAGGAATCCGTGGACCAAGCCGGTGAGCTGCTGGAACAGGACGGCTGGCGGCTCCGGCACGCACCGGCCGCGGACGAGAGCGCATCCGACGGGGATGCAACGGCGGGCACGGTCGCCTTGTTCGCGGAGCGTGCGCAGAAACTCGATGCGTTGCATTGCTCACAGGAGAGCTCGCGGATGGCGAGCCTGGCCCAACGACTGCGCGGCCGCGCGCTCGGCTGGGAAGCCTTGCAACTCGCCGAGCACGACGGGTCTTAGCAGGCCGGAACGGACGCATCTACTGTTCGGCGGCGCGCGGCGGCTAACATCACCGGCAGCGACATCACCACAGCGCCGTGAGCCGATCGTCGAGCAGCGAGGAGCACGCTGATGAGCACCCCGACCACGACCGTTCTCGTGTTCAGCCATCGGCAGGAGGTCCGCGAGGCCATCATCAACGCCATCGGCAGGCGGCCCGCACCGGACCTGGCGCGGGTGCGGTTCACCGAGGCCGACGGGGTCGCCGACGTGCTCACCGAGCTCGACGCC
>NZ_JAFRFW010000202.1:0-2547 GCF_017434145.1 Saccharopolyspora sp.
CCCGTCGGACAGCCACGGGGCGGTCGCCGCGATGGACGCCGCCACGTCGTCGCCGGGGCCGAACTCCGGCAGCCCGGGCACCGCGAACAGCCGCAACCCGCCGGTCGCCGCGTGATCGGTCATGCTGCTCCCTCCGGCGCGGCCAGCCCGGCCACATCGAACGCCGCCCGCGCCATGTCCGCGGACGCGTTCACGTCGGACATCAGCAGCGGCACGTCGCGCACCGTCGCACCCGGCACGTCCGCGGAGTCACCGGTGTGCACCAGCCACGCGTCCAGGATGCCGTCCGCGGAGCGGGCGCCGTAGTGCCTGCCCACCGCCTCGGCCGAGGTCTCCACCCCGATCGCGCTCAGGCAGGCGTCGGCCATCCCGCGCAGCGGCTTGCCGCCGATGATCGGCGAGAGCCCCACCACCGGCGCCTTCGTCTCGCGCAGCGCCTTGCGGAACCCGGGCACCGCCAGCAGCGTCCCCACGCTGACCACCGGATTCGACGGTGCCACCAGCACCACATCGGCCTCGTGGATCGCTTCGGCCACGCCCGGTGCGGGCTCGGCCTCCTCGGCGCCTACCGGCACGATCGCGCTGGCCGCGGGCTCCGCGCGGTGGCGCACCCACCACTCCTGGAAATGCACCGCGGCCGGTTCGCCCGTCGTCGGATCCTCGATCGCGACGTGCGTCTCCACCCGGTCGTCGGAGACCGGCAGCAGCCGCACCCCCGGCCGCCAGCGGTCGCACAGCGCCTCGGTCACCGCCGAGAGCGGATACCCGGCGCGCAGCATCCGGGAGCGGATCAGGTGCGTGGCGATGTCCCGGTCACCGAGCCCGAACCAGCTCGGCTCCGCGCCGTAGGCGGCGAGCTCTTCCTTCACCGACCACGTCTCGTCGACCCGGCCCCAGCCCTTCGCGGTGTCGATGCCGTCGCCGAGCGTGTACATGCAGGTGTCCAGGTCCGGGCAGACCCGCAGCCCGTGCATCCACACGTCGTCGCCGATGTTGACCACGGCGGTCACCTCGTGCGGGGATTCCTGCTCGCCCAGCGCGGGCATGCCCAGCGCCGCCTTGATACCCAGCAGGAACCGGGCGCCGCCGACCCCGCCGACCAGTGCTACGACCTTCACGCTCCGATCCTCGCACGTGGCCGACCCCGCGCCGTTCCCGCGCTCCGTTTCCGCCCGCTGCCGACGCGCCGGCGCCTTCCCCCGATCCGGGCGGATCTTGCGGAGTGAACGGCTCGCCGGCCCAGCGGGCCCGCTCCGGGGCTCAGAACTCCCAGAAGCGGAACGCCTCCTGGCCGAGGAAGGCGTGCGTCTGGCTGCCGCCGACCAGCGCGAACACGAAGTAGGCGAGTCCGAAGAACGCCTGCCCCACCGGCCGCACCGCGAACAGCAGCACGAACAGCGCCAGCGGCGCCCACGGCCGCGCCTTCTCGCCCAGCTCGCGGGCGCGGCCGGACAGCCACGGCTCCAGCGCGCCGTACCCGTCCAGCCCCGGGATCGGCAGGATGTTCAGCACGAACGCGATCACCTGCAGGAACGCCAGGTAGGACAGCCCGCTGGAAAGCCCGATCGGCATCGGGAACACCGCCACCGACAGCGTCAGCAGCAGCCCGATCGCGAGGTTCGTGAACGGCCCGGCCAACGAGACCATCGACTCGTCCCGGCGGGTCCGAAGCGCCTGGTGGTTGATCCACACCGCACCGCCGGGCAGCGGGATGCCGCCTGCGATGACGAACAGCAGCGGCAGCACGATGCTCACCACCGGGTCGGTGTAATGCCGCGGGTCCAGCGTCAGATAACCCTTCGCGCGGACCGCGAGATCGCCGCCGCGGTAGGCGGTGATGGCGTGCCCGAACTCGTGCAGGCACAACGAGGTGGCCCAGCCGCCGAGGACGATCAGCACGATGCCCGTCACGCGGGCGACGGTGTTGTCCACGGTGGCGAGCACACCTCCCGCGACCGTGGCACCGAGCAACGCCAGGAACAGGGGACTCACACGCTTGTTCACGTCTCCCAGTGTCCACACCGCTCACCGCGCGCGGTGAGCGATGGGGTGATATGCCTTGATCACCGATGATCAGCACCGCCGTTCGGAGCAGCGGACCGAGTCCGTTCGGCCGGTGCCGCTGCGTCATGCGGGGCTCTGGCGGCGTCCCTCTACGGGTTGTCTCCGCTTGACCGCATGGAGCTACAACGGTGTAATCACAGCAGTGTCATTCCCCGCTGAAACGATTGCTCCCCGCCGCCTCGACCGGCTCTTCGGGTGCTCGCTCGAAGACGTGGGCGGGCCGGTGGCCCGGTTGATCGACCAGGTTGACCGGCGCTCCGGCGCTGGGTGGGCGGTCATCGGCGGCCCGTCCGGGTGCTCCCGGCCGGGTGGTGGAGTGCAACAGCGGCGAGGTCCATCGCAGGCGGGCTCCTCCGGGATCGGATCCCGGTAGCCGCCCGCCGCTGCGCCGGGGTGAACGACCGGCCGTGATCGGGCCTTCGCGGCGGTCGTCGGCGGGCGGTCGGGGAAGGGAGCCCCGGCCGGACCACGGTCGGACGGGCG
>NZ_JAFRFW010000203.1:0-9317 GCF_017434145.1 Saccharopolyspora sp.
CCCGGCACTGCGATCAGCACGCCGAGGGCGGTGCAGACGCCGGCGACCCCGACCGCCGCGACCGGCGCTGCCAGCGCGAGCAGGCCGGAGACCACGAGCAGCCCGCCCACGACCATCGTCTCGTTCAGCACCGCGTCAAGCGCGTAGGCGGTGCGAAGCTGCTCGGCGGGCAGGATCCCGGGCCAGCTCGCCCGGATCACCGGCGCGGCAGGCGGGGCGCTGCCTCCTACCCCGATCGCTGCCGCGAGCAACAGCGCCGGACCGGCCTGCGCGGCCAGCGCCAGCACCGTTGCCGCGCAGGCCAGGACGTGCACGACCAGCAGGGCGAGCAGCACCGCGCGCGGCCGGAAGCGGTCCACCAGCCTGCCGGAAACCGGCACGCACACCGCCAGGGCGACCGAGAACCCGGTCAGCACCAGGCCGCCGATCGCGTAGCCGTGGGCGGCCGCGGCCGCCAGCAGCAGGCTCAGGTTGAGGATCGGCGGGGCGATCCGGGTCAGCGCGACCGCGGCGAACAAGCGGGGAACTCCCCGGTGTCCGAACAACGCTCGATAGGCCCGCATACGCCCCCAGATCTCTGCGCCGGCCTTCCCCGGTGGCCTGGTCCCCAGTGCTTCGTTGCCGGCCTTGTCTCGTTCCCCGGCAGTGCCTTGATCCCCGGCGATGCCCGGTTCCGGGAGGCACTTCGTTGCCGGCTGAGACCTGTTCCCGGCTGCCCCGTGCCTGCTGCCCCCGTCCCGGTCCCGCAACGGCCGGTTCCCCAGTTTCCGGTCGGCGTCCGCGGTTGTCCCATCGACAGGCCGGAGTCGTTCAAGATCACCCGCACGGGTCCGAGCGGCGCCCGCGGCAGAGCAACCGGGGCGCCGCTCGGCACGGCCCGCCTCAGCGAATGCCTTCCGGCCAGGACGGCCACGCCATGACGATCACCTCCTCCCCCGCTCGCGGGGACACCGAACGCGCCGGTGCGGCGCGTTCACGCCGGAATCCGCCGCTACGGCGCGAAGGCCGGGCGGCGGTCGATGCGGGCGCGGACCTGCTCGGAACCGAAGTGCCGATCGAGCGTGCGGGCGGCCTCGGCCCACTGCTGGACGGTGCGCACACCGGAGAGGACTTCGACGACGAAGGGGTCGCGGCGGCGCTGAAGCGCACGCTGCCAGAGCACGTCGCCCGGTTCCGACAGCAGCGTGCCGACGGTGCCCTCGTAAACGGGCATCGCCCGCACCGCACCGTCGGGTTCGACCTGGACCACGGGCAGCTCATCCGGTGCGTCCGGTCCCATCCGCAGCTCGAGGTTGTCGGTGCAGCTGACCTGCACCGAATCGGGCGCCAGCGACTGCAGGCGGCGCGGCAGTTCGGCACCGCCGAGCGCGGACATCTGCCCTTCGCTCAGCAATTCGTGCTCGCCGAATCCGGTGCGACTGGCCAGCCCGGCGGGGACCACCGCGCCGAATTCGAGCGCGCTCAACCGCGGGAATCGCGGCGCGATTTCCGTGCAATACCGCTCCAGCTGGTCGAAATTGCTCCGCAGCACGACGCCGTCGACGCCCATTTCGGCGCGCGCGCCCGATTCGATGGCGCTATCGAGCATGGAAAGCGCGGACATCGCCGCGGCGAACGAGCCCGGTCTGCCCCGGATGCGGTCGTGCACCTCTGCAGTCGCGCCGTCGAGGCTGACCACCACGGTGTCGCAGACGCGCAGGAGTTCGCCGACCATCTCGGCCCGCAACGACCACCCGCCGGTGAACAACGCGACCTGCACACCCGCGGAGCGCAACCGCGCTGCCACCTCGAAAATGCCGTTGACCAGCAACGGTTCGCCGCCGGCCAGCGCGACGGACTCCGGACCGAGTTCGATGATCGCGTCGGTGACGCGCAGCAGACCCTCCCGGCCGAGCCGCCGCGACGGCCTCCTGCCCGACTCCGAGTAGCAGTGCACGCACCGCAGCGGGCAAGCGTAGGTGACGTCCCAAATCACTTTCTGCGGACCGGCCGCCGAGCCGCTCATCATTCCCTCCGAACCATTCCGCAACGCGCCGAATCAGCGCGCAAGCCGAACCGGCGGAAAACCGTGCAGACCTGTCAGACACAGAGAATACGAGCGGGAAAACCGCGCAACAATACGCTGAACGAATGAGGAGAACGGCGACGAAATACAGCGCAATGCAAATGCAACAATAATCCTGAATCATGCACAGCAGGATGCATCACTGCAGGCCGGGTGAACGCCGCATTCCGGTGCGGTCGGGCAAGAACCCGCGCCCCGGCCCGCGGTGTCCCCGCGAGCCGGGACCGCGGCTCAGCTCTCCGCGAGCATCGGCGCCAGGAAGCGGCCCGTGTAGCTGCCGTCCACCTCGGCGACCTGCTCCGGGGTGCCCTCGGCGACCAGCTCGCCGCCACCGGAACCGCCCTCCGGGCCGAGGTCGAGCAGCCAGTCAGAAGTCTTGATGACGTCCAGGTTGTGCTCGATCACGATCACCGTGTTGCCCTTGTCGACCAGCCCGTTGATCACGCCGAGCAGTTTGCGGATGTCCTCGAAGTGCAGCCCGGTGGTCGGCTCGTCGAGCACGTAGACGGTCTGGCCGGTGGAACGCTTCTGCAGCTCGCTGGCCAGCTTCACCCGCTGCGCCTCGCCGCCGGACAGCGTCGGCGCCGGCTGGCCCAGCCGCACGTAGCCCAGCCCGACGTCCACCAGGGTCTTGAGGTGCCGGTGGATCGCCTTGATCGGCTCGAAGAACTCCGCGGCCTCCTCGATGGGCATGTCCAGCACCTCGGCGATGGTCTTGCCCTTGTAGTGCACTTCGAGGGTCTCGCGGTTGTACCGCGCACCGCCGCACACCTCGCACGGCACGTACACGTCCGGCAGGAAGTTCATCTCGATGCGCAGCGTGCCGTCGCCCGCGCACGCCTCGCACCGGCCGCCCTTGATGTTGAACGAGAACCGGCCCGGCTGGTAGCCGCGGACCTTCGCCTCGGTGGTGGCCGCGAACAGCTTGCGGATGTGGTCGAACACGCCGGTGTAGGTCGCCGGGTTCGACCGCGGGGTGCGCCCGATCGGCGACTGGTCCACCTGCACCAGCTTGTCCACGTGCTCCAAGCCCTTGATCCGGGTGTGCCTGCCCGGGACCTGGCGCGCGCCGTTGAGCTTGTTCGCCAGGCTCGACGCCAGGATGTCGTTGACCAAGGTGGACTTGCCCGAGCCGGACACGCCGGTCACCGAGATCATGCAGCCCAGGGGAAACGACACATCGATCTTGCCGAGGTTGTGCTCGCGGGCACCGACCACGGTCAACTGCCGCTTCGGGTTGCGCTCCCGGCGGCTCTGCGGCAACGGGATCCGCTTGCGGCGGGCGAGGTAGTCGCCGGTCAGCGACTCCTCGTTGTCCAGCAGCTGCTTGTACGGGCCGGAGTGCACGACGTGGCCGCCGTGTTCACCGGCGCCCGGCCCGATGTCGACCACCCAGTCCGCGCTGCGCACGGTGTCCTCGTCGTGCTCGACGACGATGAGGGTGTTGCCCAGGTCGCGCAGCCGGCTCAGCGTCTCCAGCAGCCGGTGGTTGTCCCGCTGGTGCAGCCCGATCGACGGTTCGTCGAGCACGTAGAGGACGCCGACCAGGCCGGACCCGATCTGCGTGGCCAGCCGGATGCGCTGCGCCTCACCGCCGGACAGCGTCCCGGCCGCGCGGTCCAGCGACAGGTAGTCCAGGCCCACGTCCAGCAGGAACCCCAGCCGGGCCTGCACCTCCTTGAGCACCCGGCCGGCGATCATCTCCTCCCGGTGGCCCAGCACCAGGCCGTTCAGGAAATCCGCGCAGTCCTGCACGCTCAGCGCGCTGACCTGCGCGATCGAGAGCTCGCCGCGATCGGCGCCCTGCATGGTCACCGCGAGGATCTCGGGCTTGAGCCGGGTTCCCTCGCAGGCCGGGCAGGGCACGTCCCGCATGTAGCCCTCGTACTTCTCGCGGGCGTAGTCGGACTCGGTCTGCTCCAGCCGCCGCTCCAGGAACGGGATCACGCCCTCGTAGGAGGCGTAGTAGGAGCGCTGCCGCCCGTAGCGGTTCCGGTAGCGCACGTGCACCTGATCGCTGGTGCCGTGCAGGACCGCCTTCTTCACCTTCGTCGGCAACCGCTTCCACGGCGTGTCCATCCGGAAACCGACCGACTCGGACAGCGAGGTCAGCAGCCGGGTGAAGTACTCGGCGGTGTGCCCACCGGCCCACGGCGCGATGGCGCCATCGCCCAGCGGCAGGTCCTCGTCCGGCACGACGAGCTCGGGATCGACCTCCTTGCGGATGCCGAGCCCGGCGCATTCCGCGCAGGCGCCGTAGGGCGAGTTGAACGAGAACGAGCGCGGTTCCAGCTCGTCCACGCCCAGCGCGTGCCCGTTCGGGCAGGCCAGGTGCTCGGAGAAGCGGCGCTCGCGGTTCGGGTCGCCCTCTTCGACGTCGACGAACTCCAGCACCACCAGCCCGTCGGCCAGCCGCAGCGCGGTCTCGATCGAGTCGGTGAGCCGCTGCTTGGCGTTCGCCTTCACCGTCAGCCGGTCCACGACCACGGCGATGTCGTGCTTCTCCTGCTTCTTCAGCTTCGGCGGCGACTCCAGCTGGTGCACCTCGCCGTCCACCCGGGCGCGCGCGTAGCCCTGCGACTGCAGCTGCTCGAACAGGTCGACGTACTCGCCCTTGCGGCCGCGGATCACCGGGGCGAGCACCTGGAAGCGGGTGCGCTCCGGCATATCCAGCACCTGGTCGACGATCTGCTGCGGGGTCTGCTTGCTGATCGGCTCACCGCAGGTCGGGCAGTGCGGGTTGCCCGCGCGGGCGTAGAGCAGCCGCAGGTAGTCGTGCACCTCGGTGATGGTGCCCACCGTGGAGCGCGGATTGCGGCTGGTCGACTTCTGGTCGATCGACACCGCGGGCGAGAGGCCTTCGATGAAGTCCACGTCGGGCTTGTCCATCTGCCCCAGGAACTGCCGCGCGTACGCCGAGAGCGACTCCACGTAGCGCCGCTGGCCCTCCGCGAAGATGGTGTCGAATGCGAGGCTGGACTTGCCGGAGCCGGACAGCCCGGTGAACACGATGAGGCTGTCGCGCGGCAGGTCGAGGTCGATCCCGCGCAGGTTGTGCTCACGGGCGCCGCGGACGACGAGGCGGTCGGCCACTGTGATCCCTTCGGAGGTTCTCGCCGGTTCGGTGCAGGCACGCCCGGACACCGCGCCTGCGGGCGGTACCGGTCACCGGTGGGACTCGGAGTGCTTCCCCAGCCGAATGGTCCCACCGGGGGCCGTGCCGGTTCCGCGACCCCGCCGGGGCCCGGAAGCCGCGCTCGCGGACCGCCGGTACCGGCCCGGTGTCCCGGGTTGACGGCAGCCGGGCCGAACCCGGACATCTCGGGCCGGACATCCGGTTTCGGAACATCCCGGCCGGGCCGGTCGCGGTGCGTCCCGGTGACGCTCGGACGTCGCCGCGCCATGCTAAGCCGAGGCACCGACAATTCCTGGAATCCCGGACTCGTCCCTCGTCACACGGCTCTCGCACGCACAACGCGGGCGGCCGCGGCGGGCATTCCCGGCCCGGCGGCGCCTGCCCCGCCCGCCGCGACGATACGCAAATTCCCCCAGAATGGGCACTGTCGGCCCGGCCACGTCTGCCCCTACCCTCGGACACCCCTCGTGGGTCCGGAAATTCGCTGCACAAGTCAAGGAATTGCCGATGGCTGACACCGTCCTCGGCGCCGGCGGCGCGCACGCGCCCACCGGAGCCCCGCAGCCGACCGAACAGGTCACCGCCGCACTGTCCGCGATCGAACGCAGCACGCAGCACCTGCTGGCGACGGCCGAGGCACTCGACGACGCGAGCGTTCGCGAGCCGAGCCTGCTGCCCGGCTGGCGGCGCTCGCACGTGCTGACCCACCTCGCCCGCAACGCCGACGGCCTGGTGAACCTGCTGACCTGGGCGAAGACCGGCGCGGAGCACCCGATGTACCCGAGCGCCGCGGACCGGGCCGCGGACATCGAGGAAGGCTCGGTGCGCCCGCACCGGCTGCTGGTGGAGGACCTGGCCGCCGCGCACGGCCGGTTCGCGCACGCGGTTCGCACGCTGCCCGCGTCGGCATGGGAAGCGGAGATCGATGCCGGCGGCGAGCCGATGCCCGCGCGTCACGTGCTGCGCAAGCGCCTGCTGGAGCTGTGGGTGCACTCGGTCGACCTGGACTGCGGCCTCGGGTTCGACGAGATCCCCGGCGCGGACGCCGAACAGCTGCTGGAAGACGTGGTGCAGCGGTTCGGCGGCCGCTCGGACGTGCCCGCGGTGACGGTCGTGGCGGACTTCGCCGACGGGCGCACCCGCTCCTGGGAACTGCGCGGCACGACCTCGGTGCCCGCCCAGGTGCGCGGCACTCCCGGCGCGCTGCTGGGCTGGCTGCTCGGCCGGGAACGCGGCGAGCAGCTGGAAGGCGAAGTGCCCGACCTGCCGACGTGGCTGTGAGCCGCACCTCGCGCAATACCGATAGGGTTCGCGGCGTGGAGTACACCGGACACGTGGAACCCGGCGGAGCGCCCGCCAAGCGGGTGCTGGACGCGCTGACCGTCACGAAGCTGTCGGTCGGCCCGATGGACAACAACGCCTACCTGCTGACCTGCCGCCGCACCGGCGACGCGCTGCTGATCGACGCGGCGAACGACTCGGAGCGGCTCGCGGACCTGCTCGGCCACGACGACGACCGGCCGCGGCTGCGCACCATCGTCACGACCCACCAGCACCCCGATCACTGGCAGGCGCTGGGACCGGTCGCGGGCCAGACCGGCTGCTACACCGTGGCGCACCCGAAGGACGCGGCGGAGCTGCCGGTGCCGCCGGACCGGCTGGTCGAGCACGGCGAGACGGTGCAGGTCGGCGAGTCCGCGCTGGAGGTCATCCACCTGCGCGGGCACACCCCCGGCTCGATCGCGCTGCTCTACCGCGACCCGGCCGGGCATCCGCACCTGTTCACCGGGGACTCGCTGTTCCCCGGCGGGGTGGGCAAGACGAACTCGCCGGAGGACTTCCGGTCGTTGCTGGACGACGTCGAGAACCGGGTGTTCGCGGAGCTGCCGGACGACACGTGGTTCTACCCCGGGCACGGCGACGATTCGACGCTCGGCGAGCAGCGGCCGCAGCTCGCGCAGTGGCGCGAACGGGGCTGGTGAGCCGCACACTTCCGCAACGGGGTCGTCCGCATCGGCGGGCGGCCCCGTTTTCGTCGTGCGAGCCCGTCTCGCACGTCAGCAGCGGCCGCGCAGCGCGTGCGACGAGGCATGTGACTGAGCAGACCGCGCAGCGGCACTGACACCCGAGCTGAAGTTAGCCTACCCTTACTTTCATGAAGATCTGGTGAGAACACCCGCGAACAGCAACGACGACGTCCTGCCGAGACCAGCCCGGGGTGCGCGAACGGCGCACCCCGGGCCGAGGCGGGCTCACCGGTACGGGTTCACAGCGACAGGTCGACGGTGAAGTCGTCGCCCTGGTCGAAGTAGTTCGAGTCGTCCAGCGACGGCGAGTAGGTGTCGACGATCATCTTGTTCGCGTCCACGTCGAACTGCAGCAACCGCAGGTAGCCCAGGCCGCCCTCGTCGGCGCTCTGGTAGTCGGCCAGGATCTCGGAGACCTTGCGGCCGCCGCCGAGGTCCTTCTCGTTGTGCGCGACGCCGTGGTTGTGCCCGCACAGCACGGCCTTGACGTTGTCGTGCGGCTTGACGATCCGGTCGAAGATCTCCTGGCCCTGCTGGTCGTAGGAGCCGTCGGTGTTCAGGTAGGCGTGCACGTTGACGATCGCGGGCACGTCCGGGTGCTCGGCGAGCACGCGCTGCGCCCAGGCGAAGTCCTCCTCCTGCATGTCCCAGGTCAGGTACAGCATCATGACCTGCTTGCCGCCGACGTCGACCAGGTCGAAGTGCTGGCGGTTGTCCTCGCGCTGCTCGCCGTAGACCGGGGAGTCCGCGAAGCGCTGCTGCCCGAAGTAGTTCTCGTAGTTCTCGCCGCCGCGGTCGTGGTTGCCCTCCACGACGCCGTAGGGCAGCCCGGCCTCGTCCAGCTTCTGCATGCTGGCGTCGGCGTTCTTCCACTGGTTCTCGAGCAGGGCGCTGTCGACGATGTCGCCGGTGTGCGCGGCGTAGCCGATCTTGCGGGCCTCGGCGTTCTCGGCGAGCCAACGGGTTTGGTTGTCGAAGTGCTCGGGGTGGCTCGCGGAGTAGTACTGCGTGTCCGGCAGCCAGGCGATCGCGGAGTCATAGGTGCTCGGGTCGGGCAGTTCGTTGGCCTTGGTCCCCGCGAAGGCGGTGGGCGCCGCCAGCGCGGCCACGGCGCCGAGCGTGGTCGCGGTGAGGGCGATGGGCAGACGGCGGTGCGGTTTCACGGCGGCTCCTGGATCTCGGCATCGGGCGGCCTCATCGTTGCGCCGGTACGTGTAGATCGTCCGAAACACGGACTTCGGAGCAGTGAACCACGGTTAAACACGAAATACATTCGCATTTTTCCCGGAGGGTCGGGACCTCAGAACGCGCGCACGGCCTCCAGGACCTCGACCAGAGTCGTCGGGGAACCGACGTTGCCGGGGACGACGGCGTAGGGCAGCCCGTCCGGGGCGAGGTCGTAGATCGAAACACCCGGCAGAACCTGGCCGCGCACCACCGCCGAATCGGCGCCGAGACCGCTGGTGGCGACCTCGGCGGAGGTGATGCCGCCCTTGGCGACCACGACCGAGACCGCACCGGCCAGCCGCCGCACGGCCGTGGTCAGGCCCGTCATGACCTGCCTGCCGTGGTCGAGCGTGCCGTGACCCGCCGCGCGCACCCGCTCACTGCTCAGCACCGCGACACCGCCTCCGAGCTGCTGCCGCAGCGGGCCGACCACCTCGTCGGCCGCCCGTTCCGGATCGTCGATCGCGGTTTCGGTGCTGAGCACGACAGGTTCGCCGGTCCGCCCGGCGAGCTCGGCGAGCTGGGCCGTGGCCGCCTCGGTGTGCGAGCCGCACACCACCAGCACCGGCCCGGCCGGGCGCTGGATCGGGGTGGTGAGCAGACCTGGACTGACCGCGTCGGCGCAGCGCGCCGCCAGCGGTGCTCCGCAGCGCACGACCACCGCGCGTCCGGCCTGCTCGGCTTCGCGCAGCCCGGTGTGGATGAGGTCGACGTCCTGCTCGGTCACCGCGTCCGGAACGACGACCGAACCCGCCGGAGCTTCCAGCAGCGCGCGGGCCACTCCCCCGGATGCGCGCACCTGCGCCCGGTCCACGGGCACGCCGACGCGGTCGCCCTTCTCCGCGACGTCGTCGGCCAGCGC
>NZ_JAFRFW010000204.1:0-1620 GCF_017434145.1 Saccharopolyspora sp.
GACACCCGGCCGAGCGGCCGGCCCGTCGCGCCGAGCCGGGTCCGGCCGAGGTGGTTCTCGAAGCCCGTCAGCATCCCCACTCCGGGCAGTGCGGCATCCGCGACGACCTCGCCGATCGCCCGCTCAGCACCCGGCTCGGTGACCGCGTCCACCAACCCCAGTCCCTCGTGGCGCACCCCGTCCCCGGTGGTGAAAGCGGTGCCCAGCAGTTGCAGGCCGCCGCAGATGCCCAGCACCGCAGCGCCGCGCGCAGCCGCCCGCTGCAACCCCGGTGAACGGGCCAACACGCGCATCGCCGCGGTCTGGGCGACGTCCTCTCCCCCGCCGAGCAGGTACACGTCGCAGGACTCCGGCACCGCGGCCGAGGACGACAGCACGGTGACCGACTCGCACGCGATGTCGCGCCAGCGCAGCCGCTGCTCCAAGACCAGCATGTTCCCGCGGTCCCCGTAGGTGCCCAGCAGGTCCGGCAGCAGCAGCGCGATCCGCACGGCGCTCATCGCGGCACGCTCCGGACCAGCAGGTCCCGGAACGCCGTGTAGTTGGCGATCACGTCGGGCTCCTCCCCCGCGTTCGGCAGTGCGTCGCGGACCGTGGGCACGACCTCGCAGCCCACGTCCGCGTAGCGCAGCCGCACCGCCAGGTCCAGACCGCGCTCACCGGTGACGGTGACCGCGCGGCCGCGCAACGACTCGAAGTCCACGTCCCACAGCCAGGACACGTCGTGGCCGTCGGGCTCCCTGCTGTTCACCGCCAGCACCAGGTGCCGGTCGTGCGCGGCGACGAGGTCCAGCATTTCCAGCCAGCTCGCCGGGTTCTTCGCGAGCAGCAACCGCACGGCCCACCCGTCCAGCCGAACCGCGGAGTAGCGGCCGCTGGCGTGGCGCATCGCGGAGATCCGGCGCAGCACCGCGTCCGCGTCGCAGCCGAGTTCGGTGGCCGCGGCCACCGCGAACGCGGCGTTGATGCGGTTGACCTGGCCCGGCAACTGAACGGCGAGCCGGCGGTCCAGCCCGTCCGGGCCGGTGAGCCCAGCACCGGTGACGGTCCAATCAGCCGGTGGGCGGGCCAGCCCGCACCCGCAACGCCACTCCCCCTCGACGTCGTCCAGGAAGGAACCGCAGCGCGGGCAGTTGAGCGCGTCCCTGGTCCAGCGCGCACCACCGGAAACCCAGGTCACCGCGGGGTGATCGGCGGCGACGGACACGACGTTCGGATCGTCGCGGTTGGCCACGACGCGGGTCTGCGGCGCGCGCGCCAGCGCCCGGCGCAAGCTCTGCTGCACGGTGCGGACCTCGCCGACCCGGTCGAGCTGGTCGCGGCTGAGGTTCAGCAGCACCACCACGGCCGGGGTGAACTCCGTGACGACCCGGTCCAGGTGCAGCTCATCGACCTCCAACGCCGCGAACGGCGCGGACAGGTCGGTCATCAGCGCCGCGACGTGCCCGTCGAGCATGTTCGCGCCGGTGACGTTGCTGGTGGCAGCGCCGCGGCTGCGCAGCGCCTCGGCAACCAGCGCGGTCGTGGTGGTCTGTCCGTGGGTGCCGGTGATCAGCACGATCCGGCGGCCGGTGGCGAGGGTGCCCAGCAGGCCCGGCTGCAGGCTCTGCGCCAACCTGC
>NZ_JAFRFW010000205.1:0-6518 GCF_017434145.1 Saccharopolyspora sp.
CCACCTGCTGGGTCCGCAGGTGCCACAGGCGGTGCTGCCCCGGGTGCTTGCCAGGCCCGGGATGCTCGGCTGCGAGCAGGTATCCGTGGTCGTAGTGGCCGACCGCGGTCGCGCGGGTCAGCACCCGCGTCTCGGGCAGTTCGACGAGTTCCCGCACCGCCCGCCGCACCCACTCCGGACCGGGCAGGCCGTCGACCACCTCGTCGCCATCCAGCAGCGCGCCGCCGAGTTCCCGGTTGCGCTCCACCAGGATCACCCGCGCGCCGCTGCGACCGGCCGCGAGGGCGGCGGCGATCCCGGCGGGGCCGGCTCCGATCACGACCACGTCGGCGTGCCGGTACTTCTTGTCGCAGCGGGACTCCTCGCCCGCTTCGGCCCAGCCGACGCCGGAGAGCCTCGCCACTTCCAGACCGTCGCGCAGCTCCACTTCGGTCGCCGGCACCATCGGCTCGGGCTCGTCGAGCACCTGGACCATCGCGTTCGGCTCGCTCGCGTCGGCGGTGAGGATTCCGCGCGGGCGGCCGAGATAAGGCGACGGCGCGGCCTCGATCTCGCCCGCGGCCAGCAGCGCCGAAGCAAGCGTGTCGCCGGGATGCCCGAGCATCGGCGTGCCGTCCACGGTGAACCGGACCGTGCGGCTGCGGTCGATGCGGCCGCCGCTGCCGAGCCGGGTCATGACGTGATCTCGTTCGTCGCGGTGTCCCGGACCAGGTCGAACCAGCGCCTGCACCCCGCGGTGTGCACCCAGCGCTCGGCGAGGCTGCCGCTCGGATTTCCCCGCACGAACAGGTATTCCGCCCAGGCGGCGTCGTCCAGCCCGGCCGGGTCGGCCGGGTATCGGACGTGCGCCTGACCGCCGTAGCGGAACTCCACCTCGTCCCGCTCACCGCACCAGGGGCAAGGGATGCGCAACATCACGTCCCTCCACTTCGGATCATTTGGGCTCTTGTCTTCGAGCGGCGCGGCTGCGCCTTTTGCGTGGCGGCACGCTCTTGTGTTCGGCCTTGGAAGCGGCGCAGCCGCTTGCGGCGGACCACCTGAGCAACCGGCACCGCCGCGGGTTCTCAGGCGTCGTCTCGCGAGGACAGCTCAGACGCCGAGTAGGGCGCTACTTCAGGACGAGATCCCGCAGCGAGACGGCGTCTGAGGTTCCGCTAAGCGACCCACTACGCAAACCACCTTTCAAACATTCTTCAGTGCGCCACGGCAGCGGCGCCGTGTTCGTCGATGAGGGCCCCGGTGCGGAACCGCTCCAGCCCGTAGGGCTCGTTGAGCGGATGCGGCGCACCGGTGGCAACGGTGTGCGCGAACACCCGGCCGACGGCCGGAGTCGCCTTGAACCCGCCGGTGCCCCATCCGCAATTGACGAACAGGCCCTCCACCGGCGTGGGCCCGATGATCGGCGAGGCGTCCGGCGTGACGTCCACGACGCCCGCCCAAGTCCGGATCACGTGCGCCCGCGCGAACATCGGGAACAGCTCCACCGCCGCGGCGAGCTGCTGCTCCAGCACGTGCACCGACCCGCGCTGCCCGTAGCCGTTGTAGGTGTCGATCCCCGCGCCGAGGACCAATTCCCCCTTGTGCGCCTGGCTGCAGTAGACGTGCACGTGGTTCGACATCACCACGCACGGGTGCACCTGCTCCAGCAGCTCGGAGACCATGGCTTGCAACGGATGGCTCTGCAGCGGCAACCGCAGCCCGAGGGTCTCGGTGAGCGCGCTGGTCCGCCCGGCGGCGGCGAGCCCGACCCGGCCGGCGGCGATGTCCCCGCGCGAGGTCCGCACTCCCGCGACCCGCGCACCGTCCATGACGAACCCGGTGACTTCGCAGTTCTCGATCAGGTCGACGCCGAGCTGGTCGGCGCGCCGCGCCAGCGCCCACGCGACGTGGTCGTGCTTGGCGATCCCGGCCCGCGGCTGCCAAGTGGCGCCGCGGACCGGATATCGCTTGTGCGGCGAGACATCCAGCACCGGGCACAGTTCGGCGATCTCCTCCGGACCGACGAACTCGGCGTCGATTCCGTTGAGGCCGTTGGCGAACACCCGCCGCCGCGCGTCCCGGATCTCCTGCTCGGTGTGCACCAGGTTGAGCACCCCGCGCTGGCTGAGCAGGAAGTCGTGGTCCAGTTCGGTCGGCCAGCGCTCCCACAGGTCCAGGGCGTGCCCGTAGAGCGCGGCGCTCTCGTCGAGCAGGTAGTTGGAGCGGATGATCGTGGTGTTGCGGGCCATGTTCCCGCCCGCGAGCCAGCCGCGTTCCAATACCGCGACGTCCCGGATCCCGTGTTCCTGGGCCAAGTAGTAGGCGGTCGCCAGTCCGTGCCCGCCCGCGCCGACGATCACCACGTCGTAGCCGCGCTTGGGCTCGGCCGGACGCCACAGGCGCGCGGGAGGTTCCGGGAGTTCCGGAGCTTGTGGAGGGCGGGATCGCATCTGATCACCCACTCGGCGAGAACGCCAGATGTCCTTGTGCGGCAGAGGTTAGCCACGCCGGGTCACCGCGACAAGCGGGATCGCCTCAGTGGCCCAGCGATGTCGATCAAGCGCTCCGATCTAGCCACGGAAAGCCGATCATGCCAACGAAAATTCGCCCCTCCGTGTCCTTGACGCCCGCCCTGATCCAGGCGCACTGTTGCTCATAACGCAGCCAGTTGTGAGGAGCGCAACACCTCCGAAAGTCCCTCCGGAGGTGTTCCGCAGGCACCCGGACCGGTCGCGCGAGAGCGAATCTGCGTCAACCAAGCCGAAATCTTCCCGGAGTCCAGCACCGGTGCTCCGGAAACCAGATTCGTGAGCCAGGGGGCTGCACATGGACACCAGTGCGCGGATCATGATCGTGGGGGCGGGCGTCGTCGGCTGCTCCACGGCGTACCACCTCGCGCGCGCCGGGGTCACCGACGTTCTCGTCGTGGACCAAGGACCCTTGTTCGCCACCGGTGGTTCCTCTTCGCACGCACCGGGATTGGTGTTCCAGACCAACGCTTCGGAGTTGTTGACCAAACTGGCCGCCTACACCGTCGAGCGGTTCAGCGCCGAGGAACTCGACGGGCGCCGGTGCTTCCACCAGGTCGGCGGCATCGAGGTCGCGGCCACCGAAGCCCGCTGGGACGACCTGGAGCGCAAGCGCGGACTCGCCGCCGCGTGGGGCGTGCCCGCGGAACTGATCGGGCCGAACGAGGTGCACGACCGCATCCCGCAGCTCGACCCGTCCCGCATTCACGGTGGGTTGTACGTGCCCACCGACGGCATCGCGAAACCGGTGCGCGCGGCCGAGGCGATGGCCCGCGAGGCCACTCGCCGTGGCGTCCGGTTCCGGGGAAACACCGAGGTGATCGGGTTCGACGTGACCGGCGGCAGGGTCCGCGCGGTGCGCACGACCGACGGCTCGGTGGAGGTGGAGACGGTGCTGTGCTGCGCGGGGATCTGGGGGCCGAAGATCGGCTCGCTGGCCGGGGTGTCCATCCCGGTGCAACCGGTCGCGCACCAGTACGCGGTCACCGGCCCGATCGCCGATCTCGGCGCCAGCAAGGCCGCCGGCGGGGACGAGGTGACCCAGCCGCTGCTGCGCCATCAGGACTGCTCGATGTACTTCCGGCAGATCCACGACCGCTGGGGCATCGGTTCCTACCAGCACCGCGTGCTGCCCGTGCAGGCCGCGGACCTGGCGCCGAGCGCTCCGCGGGGCGGCGGCGCGGAGGCTCCGTCCGACGGCGGCGCGTGGAAGGGCATGTCCTCCGTGCACCCGTTCACGCCGCAGGACTTCAAGCAGCCCTGGGACGACGCCTGCGAGCTGCTGCCCGCGCTCGGCCGCGCGGAGATCGCGGAGGGCATGAACGGGCTGATGCTGTTCACCGCGGACGGGATGCCGGTGCTCGGCCCGTCCCGGGAGATCGACAACTTCTGGGTCGCCGAGGCGGTGTGGATCACCCACTCCGCGGGCGTCGGCCGGGCGATGTCGGAGTGGCTGACCGAGGGCTCGCCGCGGCTGGACCTGCGCGCGGCGGATCTGCGCCGGTTCGAGGAGTTCGCGCACAGCTCGTCCTACGTGGCCGAACGCAGCGCGCAGAGCTTCCGCGAGGTCTACGACGTGATCCACCCGCAGCAGCCGCCCGCGCGCCCCCGGCCGCTGCGCACCACCCCGTTCCACGAGCGGGAGGAACAGCTCGGCGCGGTGTTCCTGGAAGCCAACGGCTGGGAGCGGCCGCACTGGTACGACTGCAACGAACATCTCGTGGCCGGCCGGGAAATCGTCGCCCCCGGCGAGTGGGCGGGCCGCTACTTCTCGCCGATCGTGGCCGCCGAGCACCTGGCCGCGCGGGAGCGGGTCGCGATGTTCGACATGACCTCGCTGGCGCGCGCGGAGGTCAGCGGCCGCGGCGCGCTGGAACTGCTGCAGCGGCTGACCACCAACCAGCTCGACCGCAAACCCGGCTACGTGACCTACACGCTGATGTTGGAGCACACCGGCGGAATCCGCGCCGACATCACCGTCGCGCGGCTGTCCGAGACCGAGTTCCAGGTCGGCTGCAACGGACCCCGCGACATCGCCTGGCTGCGCAGGCACGCCGACGAGACCACGGCGGTCCGCGACATCACCGGCGGCACCTGCTGCATCGGCCTGTGGGGGCCGAAGGCGCGCGACGTGCTCGCACCGCTGGCCGACGAGGACGTCTCGCACGAGGCGTTCCGGTTCTTCCGCGCCAAGCGGCTGCACGTCGGCGAGGTGCCGGTGACCGCGCTTCGACTGTCCTATGTGGGCGAACTGGGCTGGGAGCTGTACACCTCGGCGGAGTTCGGCAGGCGGCTGTGGGACCTGCTGGCCGCCCAGGGCACCGAGCACGGGATCTTCCCCGCCGGGCGCGGCGCGTTCAACGGGATGCGGCTGGAGAAGGGCTACCGCGCCTGGGGCGGCGACATGTCCAGCGAGCACGACCCCGACGAGGCCGGGCTGGCGTTCGCGGTGAAACCGGACAAGGGCGATTTCGTCGGGCGCGACGCGCTGCTGCGGCGCCGGGAGCAACCCGTGCGGCGGCGGCTGTGCTGCCTGCGCATCGACGACGGCACGGTGCTGATGGGCTCCGAGCCGGTGTTCGCCGGCTCCGGGCGCACCGCGGCCGGGTTCACCACCAGCGCGGGCTACGGGCATTCCGCGGGCGCGAGCCTGGCCTACGCCTGGATCCCCGCGGAACTCGCCGAACCCGGCACCGAACTGCGGGTGTCCTACTTCGACCGGCGACATCCGGCAACGGTCGTCGCCGACCCGGTGTTCGACCCGGACATGTCCCGGATGCGCTGCTGAACCAGCCCGGCAACGGATCCGCCTGCCGAGAAACGCACAACCACCCGGTGATTCCGCCGAGGTGCGGCTCCCGCATCCCTCGCCGAGGCCGGGAAGTCAACCCACTCGCCGCTAAGGAGCATCAGCACACTTCTTTTTGATCTTTGTGAGGTTCCGCTACCGGCACCGCCACGCAAACCCACTCTGAAAGAACTTTCTAAGGAGCATCAGCCCATGGCCGTCAACCCGAATCCGGGCATCCTGCAGTACTCCCGGCTGCGCAAATCGCCGTTCTTCCACGCATCGAGGCAGCACGGCGTGGGCCTCTACAGCGTCTACAACCACACGTACCACCCCCGGCACTACGGTGACCCGGTCGCTGAATACTGGGCGCTGCTGGAGGGGGTGACGCTCTGGGATGTCGGGGTGGAACGGCAGGTCGAGATCACCGGCCCGGACGCCTTCGAGTTCACCAACATGCTGGTGCCGCGCGACCTGAACAAGTGCCGCGTCGGGCAGTGCAAGTACGTGTTCGTCACCGCCGAGGACGGCGGCATCATCAACGACCCGGTGCTGCTGCGGCTGGGCGAGAACCACTTCTGGCTGTCGCTGGCCGACAGCGACGTGCTGCTGTGGGCGAAGGGCCTGGCGCACAACCTCGGCATGGACGTGCAGATCCGCGAGCCCGATGTCGGGCCGGTGCAGGTGCAGGGGCCGAAGTCGCGCGACGTGATGGTCGACCTGTTCGGCGAGTCCATTTTGGACGTTCCGTACTACTACGCGGTGGACCGCGAGCTGAACGGGATGCAGGTCGTGGTCTCCCGCACCGGCTACACCGCGGAACTGGGCTACGAGATCTACCTGCACCACGCCAGCCGCGACGGCGTGAAGCTGTGGGAGACGATCTGGGAGGCCGGCGAGCCGCACGGGATGACCGTGATCGGCCCGTGCCACATCCGCCGCATCGAGGCCGGGATCCTGTCCTGGGGTTGCGACATCACCTATGACACCAACCCGTTCGAGGCGGGCTACGGCTTCGAGAAGACCTGGATGGTCGACCTGAACCAGGAATCCGACTTCATCGGCAAGGAGGCCCTGACCCGGATCAAGTCCGAAGGGGTGGCCCGCAAACTGGTCGGCGTGCGGATCGGCGGGCCCTCGATCGGTTCGTTCAACGACGGCAACATGATCGAGCCGTTCGACGTGCACGACCCGCACGGGCTGCGCATCGGCGAGGTCACCTC